>JAGAAL010000030.1 GCA_017615245.1 Bacteroidaceae bacterium | reverse complement strand
GAAGAAGGAGTGACAAAGTCGAATATGATTTCTCCACCACCAATCCTGATATTCTCGGCATGGAAGTCACCCTCTGTGCGTGCATACTCATAGACACGGACACCGGATTGTACATTTGCTTTCATTTCCAACCCTTTGTGGATGACGAGAGCACCACCCTCCTGAATCAATGACGTGTAATGGCGGAAACTATCCAAATAAGCCTCTTTAGTACCATAGACATCTAAATGGTCAGGGTCGGTGGCTGTGATAACCGACATATAGGGACGTAGCCAATGGAACGAACGATCGAACTCGTCTGCTTCAATCACTACGTAATCGCTCGTGTCTGACAGGATGTAGTTGGTTCCATAGTTTTTGGAAATACCGCCTAAGAAAGCATTACAATCGATATGTGACTGATGGAACAGATGGGCCGTCATGGTTGAGGTGGTTGTCTTACCATGCGTACCAGCCACACACAGGCCTTTGTGTGCTTGAGTGAGGAAACCAAGTACTTGTGCACGTTTCTGCAAGTCAAACCCATTCTCACGGAAGAACACCAGTTCCTTGTGATCTGCGGGGATGGCAGGTGTAAACACAACCAGCGTGCATTCTTTCTCCTTGAAGCAAGCAGGGATGGTGTCGACATTCTCTTCGTAATGGATTTGTGCCCCTTCGCTAATCAACTTCTCCGTCAACTCACTGGGTGTACGATCGTAGCCTCCGACGTTATATCCTTTCGTGAGGAAATAGCGAACCAAGGCACTCATTCCAATGCCTCCTGCACCGATAAAATATATTGATTTCAAGTCACAACTCATATTTTCTCAATTTTTCATTTCTAACGTCTAAAGTCTAAGGCTTTTGGCCAATCCGATTACCTCTTTTGCAATGATATTGGCTGAGTCTGGAAGGGCTAACTCCTTGATATGGGTACTCAACGATTTCAATTGCTGAGCATCCTGCACAACTTCCATCGCCAGATGGATGAGTTGGTTTTGCGCTTCTACATCTTTCACCATCAACGCGGCATCTTTACGTACCAATGCCAACGCATTCTTGGTTTGATGGTCTTCTGCTACGTTTGGAGACGGTACCAAGATACAGGGTTTCCCAAGCATGCACAACTCACTGATGCTACTGGCTCCAGCTCTTGAGATGACCAAATCGGCGGCAGCGTACGCGACATCCATGTTGGAGATGAAGTCGCTGACAAACAAGTTGTCTATCTTTGAATGCTTAGCCAATTCGTCAGCGATGTGCTGGCTGTAGTATTTTCCCGTCTGCCATATAATCTGAATGCTTGACTGCCGAATGTCATCAAGTGCTGCTAATACGCTTTCGTTGATGGTTCGTGCTCCTAAACTTCCACCTATTATTAATATGGTAGGAAGAGCGGGATTCAATCCAAACTGCAGGATTGCTTGCTCACGAGTGATATGAGCATCGAGCAATTGTTGACGGACAGGATTTCCCGTCAGGATAATTTTATCGGCAGGAAAGAACCGTTCCATCCCTTCATAGGCCACACATATCTTACTTGCAGATTTCGCTAAGAGTTTATTCGTTACGCCAGCGTATGAATTCTGCTCCTGAATTAGTGTTGGTATCCCCATCTGTCCGGCAGTCTTCAGAGTCGGTCCACTTGCATATCCACCCACTCCCACAACGACTTGTGGCTCGAAATCACGGATAATCTTCCGTGCTTTCCGCTGACATTTCAGGATTTTCCATAACACCCGTATGTTTTTAAACGGATTCTTACGGTTGAACCCTTCGATAGGCAGACCGATGATAGGGTATCCAGCATCGGGTACACGTTGCATCTCCATACGCCCTTCTGCTCCGACAAACAGAATATCGGCATTGGGGTCAATGCCCTTGATAGCATTGGCAATCGACACGGCAGGAAATATATGACCTCCTGTGCCTCCTCCGCTTATGATGACTTTCAATTGTTTCATTTTTGAACTGCTCTAAAACTGCACTATAACCAATAAACTCTAAACACTCAACTATAAACTCTAAACTATTATTGTATTCCCGCTCCACTGAAATATTCATTGGTTTCAATCGCACTGCTTGACTCTGCCGGTTCCGTCGATGTTTCGCTGACTTTCTCGGCATAACGACTGATACTGAGTATCACACCGAAATAGAAGCAGGTGATGATAATCGATGTGCCGCCTTTACTGATGAGTGGCAGGGGCTGACCAGTGACAGGTAACATACCTACAGCTACACCCATATTGATGAGTGCTTGCAAAACCAGAATCAATCCAAATCCTGTGACCAGGAATGCGGGGAAGAACTTGTCGCATTTCTTGGCAATCTTGTTCACTCTAATCAGCAGTGCGAAGTACAAGAAAATGACAAAGATGGCCCCTGCGACACCTGTCTCCTCGATGATGATTGAATAGATGAAATCGGACTCTGCATGTGAAAGGAAGTCACGCTGTACGGAATTACCTGGTCCCAAACCAATCACATTTGAATTGGCGATGGCAATATTGGAATTACCTACCTGCCAGTTTTCTGCCAAGTCGTAATCGTTTTCATTCTCAGCTAATAATGCATCTGATGCCCTTTCAATACCGATCTTGTTTTCGATTCGATGTTTCCAGGTCAAAACACGTCCACCGATATTCTCAGCAAGAGATTCTGGCATTGCAATCAGTGTGCCCACAAAGAGTGCTCCCACAACTCCAATGCAGATTAGGCCTTTCAACATCAGTTTACGAGGTATATTACCGATATACATCATGATGATGGCTACTGCGAAGAGGATGGCTGCTGTCGAGAAGTTCTCAGAGACAATCAATCCGCAGATGACAATCACCAGCGTACTACAAATCTTGAATGGTTTGTTGTAGCCTCCCTTCGTAGCCATCACTACAGTCTTACGACCATGCTTGGTGATAACGGATTCTTCATTCTGCGTCTTCGAGAGGACTGCCGCCAGCGACATGATAAGTGCTGCTTTAGCGACCTCGGAAGGCTGGAACGACAAGAACCCCAAGTCAATCCAACGGTTGCCTCCGTTGATGGTGCCACCAAAGAACAATACGTAGAGCAACAACAAGATGGATGCAGGTAGCAGGAAGATTGGGAACAACTTAAAGTACTTGCATGGAATACGATGTACGATAAGGATGATGATAAGACCTACAAACAGGAAACCTGCCTGACGAATCATCGGATCGAAATGATTGCCGTGGGTATACGTCAAAGAACTCGAAGCACTATAAATCTCCACGAGCGATATCATGCAAAGGAAAAAGTAGATCATCCAAACTACTTTATCGCCTTTGAATAGGTTGTTACTGATAATTTTTAGCATCGTTATTTTTATTTCTAAAATCTAAAAACTAAAGTCTGTCTAAAGTATAGCAACATAATGCTTGAACTGTTCACCACGATCCTCCATGTTTTTGAAGAGATCGAAACTTGCACAACATGGACTGAGCAACACACAGTCGCCATCGTGAGCCATGCGATAGCAGGCAGCAACGCAGTCTTTCATACTCTGCACATCGGCAATAGGGATTCCGAACGAGTCGAAGTTATCGTGCAGCTTCTTGTTGTCGACACCTAAGAATACCAAACCCACACATTTCTCACGGACAAGGTCATAGATTTCGCTGTAGTCGTTGCCCTTGTCAATACCTCCAAGAATCAGGACGGTTGGTTGGCGCATGCTCTCAAGGGCATACCAACAAGCGTTGACGTTGGTGGCTTTGGAGTCGTTGATGAAATCAATACCGCGTACACGTCCGGCCTTTTCCAGACGGTGCTCCACTCCTGCGAAGTTCGACAAACACTCACGCAATGTCTGATTGTCCACTCCAGCGATATCGGCTGTGATACCAGCCGCAAGTGAGTTGTACAGATTGTGCTTACCTTTCAGGGCCAATTCCTCGAGTTCCATATTGAATGGAGTAGGCACTTCAATTACATAATCCCCTTTCTCAGCATAGGCGATGGCTCCGTTTCCCTTGAATTCCGAGAATGGGAAGAGTTGAGCTTTTAGGTTGTATTTTTTCATTTCTTCCTTCACGATGGGGTCATCGTTCCAGAAGATGAATGCATCGTCCTCCGTTTGGTTCTGCGTGATGCGCATCTTAGAATCCACGTAGTTCTGCATGCAGAAGTCGTAGCGGTCAAGATGATCGGGCGTGATGTTCATCAGGATGGCAATATCCGCACGGAACTTATATATGTTGTCCAACTGGAAACTACTGAGCTCGATGACATAATAGTCGAAGTGCTCGGTAGCCACTTGGAGTGCCAGACTGCTGCCGATGTTACCTGCGAGACCCACGTTATAGCCTGCATTCTTGAGGATATGGTAGATGAGCAACGTTGTGGTGGTCTTACCGTTCGACCCCGTGATGCAAATCATCTTGGCATCAGTGTATCGGCCTGCAAACTCTATCTCTGAGATGATAGGAATCTGACGTTCTTTCAATCGCAGCACCATCGGCGCCTTCTCAGGAATGCCCGGGCTCTTAATCACCTCATCAGCATTGAGGATTAGCGATTCGGTGTGACGGCCCTCCTCCCATTCGATGTGATATTCGTCGAGTAGTTGCTTATATTTATCTTTGATGGCTGACATGTCGCTGACGAACACATCAAACCCTTTCACTTTTGCCAATACCGCGGCTCCTGCACCGCTTTCTGCTGCACCTAAAACTACAATACGTTTCATCATCTAATCTTTAATGTTATAATCGTTACTGCTGCCAACAGGATGGTGATAATCCAAAATCGGAGGGTTATCATGTTCTCATGAAGCACCGTGGTAGGATACTTACAAATGTATTTACAGTCGGTCAGCAGTTGGTTCTGTTGAACTCGGAAATGGTCGTGAATCGGGGTGCGTTTGAACACACGTTGTTTTACTCCTCGCTTATTACCGCGCTTGGCATACCACACCTGAATGATGACTGAAAGACTCTCCATGAAGAAGATACCACAAAGGATAGGAATCATCAGCTCCTTGTGGATGATAACAGCTGTGACTGCGATGACACCTCCGATCGACAGGCTACCCGTATCACCCATAAACACCTTAGCTGGGTAAGCGTTGTACCAAAGGAAACCAATCAATGCACCGACAAAAGCACAGATATAGACCACTATCTCCTCGGAGCCAGGAATATACATCACATTCAGATAGCTGGCATAGCGGATATGACCCGACACGTATGCCAGAATGCCAAGTGTAGTGCCGATGATGGCAGCATTGCCTGCACACATACCATCCATTCCGTCGTTAAGGTTCGCTCCGTTTGATACGGCAGTGATGACGAAGGTAGTTACCAGAATGAACAGAATCCAACCGCATGCACGTTTCGTCTTACCGTCTTTAATCCAATCGAACACCTCATAATAGTCAAGGTTGTTGTTCTTGAAGAACGGGACAGTGGTTACGGTTGATTTACGAGCCTCACTCTTGTGATACACTTCGGTCGATTGCCCATCGGTTTCAATCGTCACATTTTCACGAACCACAGCCTGAGGCGACAGCCAAAGAACGATACCCACGACAGTACCCAACAAGAGTTGTCCCAAAATCTTGTAACGGGGATTCAGTCCGTCTTTGTTGCCCTTCAACTTGATGTAGTCATCGATGAATCCCAAGAGTCCGAACCAGAGAATGGTAATAATCAACAGATTGATATAGATGTTGTCAAGTCGACCCAATAGCAGAGCAGGTATGACAACTGCTCCAACGATGATGATACCACCCATCGATGGAGTACCTTTTTTCTGTACGCCATACGGATCGATTTCTGCATCGCGAGCACTCTCAATATGTCGTTTGCGCTTCATATAGGTGATGAACGTCTTACCAGCTGACATCGAGATGATGAGCGATAACATCAATGCCAACAGCGAGCGGAACGAGATGTACGACCACATTCCTGCTCCTGGTATATCGAGTTGGTCAAGATAATTTGATAAATAATATAACATCGTGTTATTGACTATTTACAATTTAACAATTTAATTTCGTTGGCTAAGGGCTAAGATTTTTTTGACTTCCTCACGGTCATCGAAATGATGTTTCACACCCTTCACTTCCTGATAGTCTTCATGACCCTTTCCAGCGATGAGGATGACATCACCCTTCTCGGCCATCATACAGGCTGTCCGGATTGCTTCGCGACGGTCTACGATAGTCAGTACCTTCCGCATCTGGTCTTCGTCCAATCCTGCGACCATATCGTTGATGATATCTTGTGGTTCCTCAAATCGGGGATTGTCGCTGGTGATGATAACCCGATCGCTCTGACGTACAGCCTCCTGAGCCATCAAAGGACGTTTCCCCTTGTCACGATTGCCACCAGCTCCGCAAACAGTGATGAGCCGTCCCTTACCTTCCAACACACCATGAATGGCATTCAACACATTCTCCAAAGCATCAGGAGTGTGAGCGTAATCCACGATGGCAGTAAATCCTTCAGGTGCATTAATGGCCTCCAATCGTCCGCTTACAGGTTTCATGCTACTCATGGCTACCAACACCTCTTGAGGTTCCTTACCCAACATAATAGCAGCAGCATAGACAGCAAGGAGGTTGTAGACATTGAACTTACCTATGAACTGTACCCCCACCTCACGACCGTTGATTTCCAAATACATGCCCTCGAAGTGGCATTCTATAATCTTCGCTTTAAAATCGGCCGCTTGCTGCACTGAATAGGTCTTGATTGTCGCCCGTGTGTTCTGCATCATCACCATTCCGTTCTTGTCGTCGATATTGGTAATTGCGAACGCATCAGCTGGCAATTGGTCGAAGAACTGTTTCTTTGCACGGATATAGTTCTCAAACGTCTTATGGTAGTCCAAATGGTCGCGAGTGATGTTGGTAAACATGCCGCCTGCAAATGTCAGACCGCCGATACGGTTCTGGACGATGGAGTGCGAGCTGACTTCCATGAATACATATTCACATCCTGCTTCTGCCATTTGAGCCAGCAGACGGTTCAATGTAATCGGGTCAGGAGTGGTGTGCTCAGTTGGGATGGCTTCACCATCGATATAATTCACAACGGTAGATAACAGCCCTGCTTTGTGTCCCATGTGGCGGAACATGTTGTAGAGCGTAGTGGCAATGGTGGTCTTTCCATTCGTGCCCGTTACGCCAACCAACTTGAACTTCGTCGAAGGATAATCGTAGAAAGCTGTAGCAAGGTCGCCCACGATATGTTCCGAGTTCTTCACACGAATATAAGTCACCTCGGGACAGATCTCCTCAGGTATTGTTTCGCACACAATAGCTGTAGCCCCCAACTCGATGGCCTTACCGATGTACTGATGCCCGTCGTTCTGAGTACCGCGCACTGCTACAAACATCTGTCCTTTACCCACTAAGCGCGAGTCAATCTGTATGCCACAGATGTCCTGATTCAAGTTGCCTCGCATCTCTTCAAAGGTGATATGTTCTAGTACCTTCTGTAATAACATTGTATATTTCGATTTTTACTATTCCTTTTTCAATTCTTCGCACTCAATCTCCACCACTTGCTTCGGCTGGTTTGGCGCTCCAGCTTGCAAGCTTTGTGCCACCACCTTGCCAATACCTTTTACCTTGGCACGCATTCCCCGACGTTCAATCTCGTAAACGGCATCACGGACACCCATTCCTTGCAGGTCGGGCATGTGGTCGAAGTCGTAATCCA
Organism: Bacteroidaceae bacterium; assembly: GCA_017615245.1. Lineage (GTDB taxonomy): Bacteria > Bacteroidota > Bacteroidia > Bacteroidales > Bacteroidaceae > Colivivens. The sequence continues at coordinate 10,424 of JAGAAL010000030.1, read as the reverse complement.
GCGCATTGAAGGCAACTGATTTCCCATGAGTAGTGCTGGTGCCGATTTCATCATCCTGCACTCCCTGTGCGTTTGATTTCACTTTCAGCCGTGCTAACACATTCTTAGCAAGCCCCACATATCCCTTTTTGATGGTTGGTACGAACACTGCCAAGGAATCTCTGGCGCGTGAGAGGTCACTCGTCACTGCATTGGCATAGATGCTTTCAGCAATCTTCTTGAACACCGGACCAGCTTGTCCACCTCCCGATGCACTGCCATGAACCAACCGGATGGCAACGATGCAGGTGTATTGAGGGTCTTCAGCGGGGAAGTAGCCGCAGAAGCTGACGAGGTGACCACCACCTTTGTATCCTCCCTTTCCGCCAATCTGGGCAGTACCAGTCTTACCCGCTACACTGAAATACTTGCTGCCAGCTCGTTTACCAACACCTTCAGCCACCACACGCTGCAGCATCTCACGAATCTGCGCTATTGCTTGCGGACGTGCTATCTGTTGCTTGATAACCTCTACCGGCATCTCCTCTACTGTCTCACCATCACGCTGTATGGCCTTGACGAATCGCGGACGTACCATCGTGCCGTTGTTGGCTATAGCATTATAGAATGACACGGTCGAAATAGGCGGTATCTGAGTCTCGTAGCCAATGGACATCCATGCCAACGCAGTCTTCGACCAATTGCTGCGGTCGGGTTTCGGCATACGGATAACGGGCGTAGCTGCACCGACAAACGGCAATTTCAGATCGGCTCCGATACCAATGCGGTGCAAACCCTCAACGAATTTCTCAGGGCAGTCGTGATAGTGTTTGTCAATCAGACGGCTCACACCGATATTCGAAGAATACATCAGAGTGTGGGCTACGTCCATCTCACCATAACCACCACGATTCCAGTTGTGGTCTTTCATCGAGGAACCATACATATTGTAAACACCACCGTTACCGTTGGTGGTTTCGTTCACATCAAGGGTACCGTCATCCAAACCTACAAGAATCGATGCAGTCTTAAAGGTGGAACCTGGTTCCATCAGTGCTGCAAGTGCGAAATTACGGGCTTCGTAGTATGCTCCATCATCGTATAGCGAGAGATTGACGATGGCTTTCACATCACCTGTCTTTGTTTCCATCAGCACCACAACACCCATATCAGCCAAACCGCCTGTTCTTTTAATCTCCTTAAATTCCTCACGCAAAGCGTTCTCGCTGATGTCCTGCATGGAGACATCGATAGTGGAAACGATATCGTAGCCGTTAATGGGCTTGATGTCGATAAGGTCCACATATCGGTTCAGTATCTTCCGACGGTGCATAATGCCAGGAACACCTCGCAGGAGGGAGTCGTACGCCAGTTCAAGACCAGAGCGAGCCGACTTATTATCCTTGTTGTCCTTATCGCCGAACATGTCGCCGAGGGTACGGCGGGCCAGCGAACCGAACGGCTTTTTGCGGTTGTTGCGTGGCACGATGTTCAGGCCTACGAAGTACTTATGGTTTTCGTAGTCGCAGAAGAAAGGGAGCGCCATCAGTTCCTTGTACTGAATGTAGTTGAGCGTCTTATGCTTGCACACCTCGAAGTAGCGACTTTGCGACTTCCATCCTTCTGCCAGGTGTTTACGATATTCTGCAGCAGTTGTGGGTGGACATATCTTGCTCAGTCCTTCACAGATAGAATCGAGCATCTTGGCATAGTGTTCGCCTTTCCCCAGAAAGAGAGAGTCTTTCGTGAAATAGAAGACGGAGTCCTGATGTATGAACTCATTGTTCTTGATGGCTGCTTTTGACAAACCAGATTTGAAGTCGATATAGACCTTGTAATCGGGTAGGTCGCTGGCCATCAACTGTCCGTCGGCCGAGAGGATGTTTCCTCGAGTCGGCTCCACAATCAGACTGTCTTTCTCGAAGTTATCTTTCTTCACCGTATCCCATTTCTTCTTATCGACCGTCATGGTTTTCACCATAAAGAAGACAATACCGACACAGAAAAGCAAAGCCAGTATGATTACCAGCGTAAACTGACCTGATATGTATTTCTTGTCAAATTTCATTGCTTTTCGTTTTTTACTATTGATGACTGTTGTCGGTTTTGATAATGAACGGTGGAGTTGTAGAATGAAGCAAAAGCGAATCACCGTTGTGTTTCAGCAGATTGACGATCTCTGATTGTCGGCTGGCATTGAGCAGTTCGCTTTCAATAGTAAGCACTCGATAGTGCTCTTCCTGCAGTTCCATCTTTAGGCTGTCGATCAGCAATGCATCCTGCTGACTGGAATACCGATTGCCTGTGTAGATGATTGCGAGTACAACAAGAAACATGAAGAAAACGACCTGATGGAGCATGAAACGGCTTTGCAGGATGTCACCTCCGATGATGGACTTCAGGGAAATCTCTCCCAGACTATCTTCGTCCTCGTCTTCATCGGCCTCAGTAAACTTCCTGATAGCCTCCATCGCACGCTCCTGTTCCTCCAACTCCTTGATTTCGTCTTGGGTCAGCTCTGTGTCTTGTTCCTCTATGATGTTTTTGCTGTCCTCTTCCATTATTAACTCAATTTAAACTCTTAACTCAGTACTATCAATGTTATTCGTTGGCTTTACAATTTCTCCCCCACTCTCAACTTCGCACTTCTCGACCGTGGATTCTCGGCCTGCTCGTTGGCATCGGGGATGATGGGCTTGCGTGTGATAAGCCTGAATGGTGATGAAGTGTTACCAAAGAAATCTTTCGTCTCATCGCCTTCCGTGCTTCCCGTCTTCATGATGTTCTTCACCATGCGGTCTTCTAATGAGTGATAGGTGATGACCACCAGTCGGCCTCCTGGTTTAAGCAACTCTGTTGCTGCCGTAAGCATCTCTTTCAAGGCATCCATCTCATGGTTCACCTCTATGCGCAGGGCCTGAAACACTTTGGCAAGTTCTTTCTTCTCTCGGTCGCGTCCGAAGAAGGGTTGTACCGTGGTTTGTAATTCGCCTGTTGTCTCGATACGATGGCTGTCACGCTCCTTCACGATGGCTGCTGCAATCTGGCGGCTGTTTTTCAACTCTCCGTAATAGTAGAAGATATCTGCCAATGCTTGCTCACTGTAGCTGTTGACCACATCGGCAGCTGTTTGTTTGGCCCGTTGGTTCATCCGCATATCGAGCGGTGCATCGAATCGGAACGAGAATCCACGCTCTGCATCATCGAAATGGTGAGACGAAACACCTAAATCGGCCAATAGGCCATCGATACCTTCATCCTCTCCGTAATACTTCAGAAAGTTCTTCAAATATCTGAAATTGCTTCTCACAAACGTGAACCGCGGATTGTCTACGATGTTCTGTTCTGCATCTGCATCTTGGTCGAAACTGTATAGGTGTGCCTTCCCTTCCAATCTGTTCAGAATCTCGCGGCTATGTCCCCCTCCTCCGAAAGTCACATCAACATAAATCCCATCTTTGCGGATGTTCATGCCGTCGATACTCTGTCGGAGTAATACGGGCTGATGATATGTCATTTCTTCGGTTATCATTGGGTAAGCGTGATTGTGAATAAAAATACTGTTGCGGCGCCATTTTACTTTATTAATAATGTACGCGCGCGAGACTCTTAAAAATAAAAGCGGACCAATCAATAGGTTTTCTCGCTATATCAGATTAAATTCGAAGGCAAATCGGCCATGATTGCCTGCAAATCCTCACCGAGGTTAGAAGGCTCGTTGAGTACAGATTCAAACCGACTCTTATCCCACACTTCAATGTGGTCATCAACCGCAAGGAATCGCACGTCTTGGCTTATCCCTGCAAATTTCAACTTACGTTTGTTTATCAAAAAACGTCCGTTTCTATCCAATTCCACGACTTCGGCATCCTCTAAAAACAGACGAAGGAGATGCTGGTGACGTCCGTCCCACCTGTTGAGCCTGGCTCGCAGCATGTCTAACATCTCATTCCAAAGACCCTCAGGATACAGTACAAGGCACTTCTGGAAAAGGTCTGTTCGCAGCACGAGACGCATCTCTTTGTCTGCTTCGAGAACTTTCCGGAATGATGCCGGCAGAAACACTCTGCCTTTCGCATCTGCTTTCGCTGAATAGTCTCCGATAAATCGCATGAATCCTTACTTTTTGAATTTGATTGCAAATATAAACATATTTTTTTACACTTCACCACTTTTCCCCACTTTTTTTGAAAAATAATTATGTTTTTCTTGTATTTTTGCCTCAAAACGTACTGAAATTGCATTTTTATGATGTAAAATTGGTGGGGGAAAGCACCAAGAGTCAAAGGCTTATAAATAAAAATAGTAAAAAACATTGTGTGTATTCTAAAAAAGTTTCGTATCTTTGTCGCGACTAACCAAAAAAAGAAGATTATGGACGAAAACAAAAACATGAGTCGTCGCGAATTTTTGCGACGCATGGGAGTTGGAGCGGGTTCTGCTATGGCCATCATGGCATTGGAACCGCTAAACGTTATTGCAAAAGAAAAACCGCTGAAACCTGTTGAAAACCGAATGACCTATCGTATCCAGCACGGTAGTGGAGAACAGATCTCATTGCTGGGATTTGGTATGATGCGTCTGCCAAACAACCAGGAAGAAGTGAACAAGTTGGTTGATTACGCCATCGAGCATGGTGTGAACTACTTCGATACAGCTCCTATGTATATGGGTGGTCAGTCTGAGGTGCTGATGGGTAACGCCCTCTCACGTCATCCTCGCAACAAATACTACGTAGCTACGAAGATGTCGAACATGAGCCAGAATCAGTGGACGCTCGATGCTGCAAAGCGCATGTATGAGCAGTCGTTCCAGAAGCTTAAGGTCGATCATCTCGACTATTATCTCTTGCATGGTGTTGGAAACGGTGGAATGGACAACCTGAACGGACGTTTCATCAATAGTGGCATATTGGACTTCCTGCTTGCCGAACGCAAAGCCGGACGTATCAAACATCTGGGATTCTCCTATCATGGCGATGTGCACGTGTTCGACTGGTTGTTGGACAATCAGGATAAGTATCATTGGGACTTCGTTCAGATACAGATGAACTTCCTCGACTGGCGTCATGCCGGCTCTCGTGGACGACGCGGAAGAGGTGGTGATGCTGATGCCGAGTATCTCTATAACAAGTGCGAGAAGACTGGGGTTCAGTGTGTGGTAATGGAACCGCTTCGTGGTGGTTCTTTCGGAAATATGGCTCCCGAACTGGCCGCAAAACTGAAAGCCGTACATCCTGACGACAGCACTGCTCGTTGGGCATTCCGTTGGGTGGGTTCTCACACCAATATTCTCACCACATTGAGTGGTATGAATCGTATGGACCATCTGGAGGAGAACGTCAAGACCTTCTCACCAATCGACCCTTGCACCGATGCAGAGAATCGATTGCTGGCTGAGATTGCCGATCAGATGTCGGGATTCCCTGATATCGCGTGTACCACTTGCTCTTATTGTATGCCTTGCCCTTATGGCGTAGACATACCTACCAACTTCGCAACCTACAATGAAGCTGTGAGAAATCACACCTTGCCACTTCCTGACAAGAGTTCTGCGGGTTATGCAGCAGCCTATAAGGCCTTCTCCGATGCTTACCAGAAGGCGCTGCCCGATAAGAAGAAATGGGCTGAGGCTTGCCAGGACTGCGAGGAGTGCCTGCCTAAGTGTCCGCAGTCGATACGTATACCGAACCAGATGGCTCGTATCGTCGAGACGCTGCGCAAACAGTAAACGGTAAAACGTGAAACGTATTGTCTATATCACACTCGTTGCATGTCTGTTTGCCCTATCGTCACACGGACAGGTCCGTTTCGGCATCAAGGCCGGATGGAATGTCAACAAGGTGACATGGAAATGGAAGCAACTGCAGGAAAATATCAAGAGTGACAACCGCAATGGATACTTTGCGGGAGTCACTCTCGATGTTACAATTCCTATTGCCGAATTAGGAGTCGATTTTGCCGTACTCTACGACAATCGGGTTATTGCAGTTCCTACTGCCTATGAGGATGTGAATAAGACGATGGATTATATCATTGTACCCGTCAACCTCCGCTACACAATCGGCTTCAGCGACTTTCTGAGCATCTATGCGTCCACAGGCCCTCAGGTGTCGTATTACATCGGCGACAGGAGTTGGATTCTCGACGACCGCTTCATCTCCGCATGGACCTCTGGATGGGAAATCAATAAGTCCGACCTCTCATGGAACGTAGGGGGTGGTTTCTCCTTGTTTAACCATTTCCGATTGGGGTACAACTACAATATCATGTTGGGGCACACCAACGAGTTCACAATCCGACGTGTGGGCGGCTACATTGAGAGAGGCACACTGAAAGATAACACGCATCAGATTTCCCTGACCTATTTATTCTGATAACCTCTCACCCCTTACCTGCCACCTCTATGACAAGATATGCTGATGTAATTGTTCCGCTTCCCCTCCAAGACAGCTATACTTATAGCATCCCTTCGGCATTGGAGCCGTCCGTGCAGAGGGGTTGCCGTGTGTTGGTGCCTTTCGGTAAAAACAAGTCGTATGTAGGCATTGTGCGTACGCTCCACACCAAGGAGCCACAGGGCTATGAGGTGAAACCTATCAAGGAATGTCTCGATGACCAACCTGTAGTCACCGAGGCTCAATTCCGTTTCTGGGAATGGATTGCCCAATACTATGTATGTCCGTTAGGTGATGTGATGAATGCAGCCCTGCCGGCTCGCCTTAAAGAAGAAACCGTTCGTAAGCCCCAAGTGCGACAGAAAAACAGTTCTTCCGTTCAAATAGACGAAGAAGAGCGTTCACACAACAAACTCAACCGACCTCAGCAACAAGCCTACGATGCTATCTGTCAGTCCTTCCTCACCAAGGAAGTTACCTTGCTGCATGGTGTCACATCAAGCGGTAAGACCGAAATCTATATCCACCTTATCCGTCAGGCGATAGCCGAAGGCAAGCAGGTGTTGTATCTCCTGCCCGAAATTGCGCTTACCACTCAGATTACTGAACGCCTGCGTAGTGTTTTTGGCGATGAAATGGGTGTGTTTCATTCCAAATTCACCGATGCAGCCCGTGTAGCAGTGTATCGCAAGCAGTTGTCCGACCATCCGTATCAGTTGATTCTGGGTGTACGTTCGTCCGTTTTTCTTCCTTTCCATCAACTCGGATTGGTCATCGTAGATGAGGAACACGAGGTGTCCTATAAACAGCAAGACCCCGCTCCGCGCTATCATGCCCGCAGTGCAGCCATTATGCTCGCCCATCAGTGTGGCGCCAAGACTCTTTTGGGTACCGCCACCCCAAGTCTGGAGTCTTATCACCTGGCTCATACAGGTCGTTATGGCTATGTCGGTCTCACCACCCGATACCTCGATATTCAGTTGCCTGAGATTGAGGTGGTCGATATCAAACGGCTCAAGTTCCAAAAGCGGATGAAAGGCATCTTTTCGCCCATTTTGATCGATTTCATCGGAGAAGCACTTGCTCGCGGCGAGCAGGTCATCCTCTTTCAAAACCGTCGCGGCTATGCCAATTTCCTCATGTGCAAGACCTGCGGATGGGTGCCACAATGTCCCCATTGCGATGTGAGCCTCACCTATCACAAGAAGACCAACCGGCTGGTGTGCCATTACTGCGGTCAGACATTCGAACTGCCTGAGGAGTGTCCTTCATGTGGGGAGAAGGTCTTCTCGGATGTAGGTATCGGAACAGAAAAGGTCGAGCAGCAAATCCGTCGCTACTTCCCTGAGGCTACAACCGTCCGTATGGACATCGACACAACCCATACCCGTACGGCCTATGAGCAGATTATCACCGACTTCTCCCGTCATCAGTATGACATTCTCATCGGTACCCAGATGGTCAGCAAAGGTCTTGATTTCGACAATGTAAGCGTCGTAGGAATCCTCGATGCCGACACAATGCTCAATATCCCCGATTTCCGCAGTCACGAGCGCACCTATCATGTGTTGGCACAGGTGGCAGGTCGAGCCGGACGTCGCAACACCCGAGGCAAGGTCGTGCTTCAAACCCGCAGTGCCGATTCCGACACCATTGCCCATGTTGTTCAAAACGATTACGTGGCTATGTTCCGCACCCAGATGGAAGAACGTCGTCAGTTCCATTATCCCCCCTTCTATCGTCTCATCAATATCTACCTGCGTCATAACGACTACGCACGCACCGAGTTGCTTGCCAATGATTTCGGCAACCAACTTCGTCAGGTGTTCGGCGACCGTGTTCTTGGTCCTGATCGCCCCCCTGTAGCCCGCGTTCATTCTATGTATGTCCGCAAGCTCATGCTCAAGATTGAGAAAAAAGCATCTGCCAACAAAGTCCGCTCCATCCTGTTCGACATCCAAAATCGGCTACTTCAGCAGCCCTCCGCTCATGGCGTTCAGATCTACTATGATGTCGATCCCGTCTGAGAGCGTTACTTCACCCAGACTTTTTTGCCATTAACAATATACACTCCCTTCGGGAGCTCAGAGGACACAGAGAATACTGAGTTCACAGAGATTTGTTGACCGCTGAGGTTATACACGGCTCCCTTCCCTTGAGGGAGGGTCTTTGGGTAGGCTACCAATTCCTCAATTCCCGCCGGGGTATTGAGCAACTGTTCGACAAGGTTCCACAGTTCGGTTTGCAGTTTCCCTACTGTAGTAGTAAGACATGCCATGTGATTCTGAGCATTCAGAATGTACTTGTACGACAATTGGTTATCGAGGCAGTCATCAGAAATAGCGGCTCCCGTCCAGGCATCATCGCCTCCATAGACATACAGAATCGGGCGCTTGGCCATTCGGGTTGCTTCGAGCACCTTGCTTCGCATCGTACCGTCATACTCAACATCTTCATTGAAGGGGTTGTCGAACACATATCCACGCCCTTTTATCCATTCACGATTACATGTCTTAGCCAAATCCTGTTGGTCAGCATCATACAGATATGTAAAGTCAAGGCCGAAGTAGCCTTCCTCGCGCAAAGTCTGATAATCGAAAGCCGTGCTCGATGCATCCCAATAAGCCTTATTGATGGAAACAGGTCTGAACACCCTATGCAGTCGCTCCTTCACAGGGACAGCTTCCTGTGCCCGGTGCGTCACCTTACTGTAGGCAGAGAGGAAATCCCATGCCTCGTAGCTACTGAGCGTACAGTAATAAGCCATGATAGCATCCAGATAATCAGACGAGTAGCCTTGTTGCATCAGCTTTTGCTTGCGTGTCTGATTGATAGCCAGCGAGTCCTTCAAATCCTGACGGTTCCAATAGGCATGCGATTCAAAATCCATTATCACCACACTCATGAGATAATCAGCCCGCCAGAAATCGGCAGAATAACCAGGAAAGCTCGATTCGCTCCATGACTTATAGTAATTATATGCCTGCTTGTTCTGTATCAGCTCGCGTTGGAAACTCTTCACCTGATTCCGCAACTCCTCTGTCCAGCTGTAGGTCGTCCAATAAGCCATCATGCTGGTATCGTTCATCCCGTCACAGAATGGTGCAGAATAAGGCATGAAGAGGTCAACATCGTCAGGATATAGCGTATGCTGATTGGCGGCGACCACACCACCCTTGCTCACACCGCTCATCACCCACTTCCCTTTCAGGGAGGTCTTGAGTGCAGTAATCAAAGCATGGAAATCCGCTGCTGCCTCTTCGCCGGTACAGTACTCCACACGTTTCCAATAGTTTTTAGGGACGGACTTGCCAAAATAGCGATGCTCAATACACAGCCAGTTGCCCTTGTACTTAATCGCCACTTCGTTCATGCCATTGGGGTAGTACCAATTCCCCATATAGACGCTGGGCGCATTCCACATGTCATCATCGATATCGTACCCAGTTGTGCAACACTGCGTCAACGTGGTGGCAAGATTCGCACCCTTGCGTATCAACAACACAGCCCGCAGAGGCATCTGCTCCCCCTCCGGGTTAGCATGTTCCAACGGTTGATGGAAATAGATACGGTAGCTATTGTAGCTGTAACGACCAGCATACACATCATCCTTGTTCACCACAATCGAATCAATCACATCCTTGTTTTCGCTCACCACATTCTCTATCCACGTTTGCGCATGCATGCAAAGCGAAATGCTCAGCAAGACCCCAAGCGCCATCATCTTATTCTTTGATAACATCACACTATTTACTATTTGACAATTTAACTTAGGCAATTCAATTTTCATTTTTTCAGTCCTTCAACTTTTCTTTCCGCCTGCAAAGGTACAAAAAAATCGGATTACCAGCAAATTTTTGTTTGAATGTAATCGTAATATACGTTTTTTTCCTTCGCCCGTGGAAACTTCGATGAGAGTACCAGTGCATACAGACCACTTTCGTTGAGGAAAATAATAGTTCGGTTTTGACTGTTAGCTAATTATCTCAAAGTTTGGACAATTTGGACATTTGGACATTGGACATCTTCATTTTCCGCTGTTTTTTCT
>JAGAAL010000029.1 GCA_017615245.1 Bacteroidaceae bacterium | reverse complement strand
CAATACAAAAAACGGCTGCGAGCAATCGCAGCCGTTTTTTGTATTGTATGATGTTAGGCTATCTCATGTTCATCGAGGGGTTGTTCGAAATGGAGCACACGGTTATGCGCTGTAAGCGCTTCGTAGTAGACATTGACATTTTGGGGTGGAAGAGGTTTTTCTTTTGTTACTGCCAAAAGAAGTCTTTTGCTGCTACCGAAAGATCTTATTTGATAGTATCAAAAAAGATTGGTGATATATCGACATCTACAGTATGTAATTCGATTCCCTATCGTTTCAAGTGCCACAAATCGGATGCGTAAAGCCCTAGAAAGAATCCATCAAAGAAAAAGGGCAGCCAATTGGTTGACCTTTTTTATGCTTCATATTGTTCTTCATTCACACCACATTAGGTGAGCATCTCCTTACGGTATCATATAGGAAGCTGTCTAATACTTCCGATGAAACATCATTCTGATTTGGACGGAAGGCACTGATGTGTTCAGTGTAATAGTTAGCAAGATTGTGGGCATAGTCCATCAAATCTTTGTCTACGACTTGCAAGTCATGCTCCTTGCCGTCTTTTTTCAGCTGGACAAGCGTAGAAATCCTCGCCTCCATTTCTGAGTCCTCAACGGTTGCTGCCACCAGTTTGTCAAAAGCCACAGGGGGAAGAGTCTTATTCTCCTCTATCCATTTGCAGGATAGGATGCCACGAAGGTAGTAGAGAAAACGTTTCATAGAACAGTCCTTTCGTTGGAGATAACGCTCATCATGTTTGATGTACATATGATTGTAGTGGTACATGGATGCGATGGGATTGAAGAATTGAGTTGCTATACTCCGGACATGCCCTAAGAACTCTTCATCGGCGTAATATACTATCGGTGAGTTAATCCATTCCAATAGAGAAGGGTTGTTTCGTTTGAGCAATGCCAATGCCTTACGCAGTTCCCAGCCCACCAGGTCGAAAGGGTCATCCATTATCTCTATAACATCACGTTGAGGCTCTATAGTGAAGTACCATTGTGGTTTTTGAACATAGATAAAGCGCACATCCCAGTCGCTGTTCTTCGACTCAAAACCCCATGCCCGACTGCCCGATTCCACAGCAAGGAGAATCTTTACACTATATTCCTGCTCAACAGAATGCAGATGGTTTATCATTTCCATATTCATGCGTCATCGACTAAATGAGATGCGATACCTTGATTTTCTTCCAGCAGGTACCCAATCCCAGTTCTGCCAACGAGGTGTCGCGTGTGATGAGTTCTCCTTTCTGTAGGTTGGTAATGGCTTGTTTCAGTTCCTGTAGCTGACTGCCACTTACACCGAAGAGGTCTTTAAGCACCGCATCGTTCTGCTGCTGTTGCTTCATAATTAGCGGGTATTGTGCGTTGGCATAGAAGTCTATACTTTTGCTCTTGAAGTCCTCCATATTTTGTGTGGCCAGTATGATGCTCATACCCTTATTACGACCCACAGCAATGAGGTTTTTCAACGGTTTATTCTCGAAACCAAGCATATAGTGAGCCTCGTCTATGATGGTGAAATGGCGAATTTCCACCCGCTCATCGTTCATTGCCTGTTTGGGCAACTGCTCGTATATGTTGTTCAGCTTCGAGATGACGAAGTAGACGATGGCTTTCGCGATGATGCCGTTCTTCTCGAAACGTCCGAGGTTGATGATATTGCAGGTCTTCACTAGGTCAATCTTGTCCTCGTCAGCAAAGATGTTGTTGTTCACCAGCTGGTTGAGTACTGACTTCACGCTGTCCATCTCGCCCTGTTTCTTCTCAGGCAACAGACGGTTGTAGTGGTCGAATATCATCTTGAAGTTCACCGGCTTCATCTGGTTGGCCTTGTAGGCGTTTACGATGGCTTCGCTGAGCCGGTTGTCCATATTGGCGCTGATTTTCGCACCCGACGCAATGGCCAGCAGCGCTGTCGCCATCGTGGTTGAATAGAGGTTCAGCTCGTTGACGGGCTTGCCCGAAAAGTCTTTGAACGGCGTGAACGGCAGCGGATGCTCCATCGGGTTGAGTATGGCCGAGCTGTCTGTGTCGAAATGCGACAGCCACGCGGCATTGGCGGGGTCGGAGAACTCACCCTTGTAGTCGAAAAGCAGGAAGTTGACCGGATAGTGGGTGTCGCTTGATGCGGAGCGCATCTGTTGCAGCAGCACCGCCAGCAGGTTGCTCTTGCCACTTCCTGTAGTGCCTGCCACCAGTATTTGAGTGTTGGCGATAGCGCGACTGTTGATGTCAAGCGTGGCTGGCATGTCGTCACCATAGCTGCCGACACAAAGATTTAGCACCGGTATGTCGCTTGTGCTTGCACCGCCTCTCAACGGCGAGAACCGCAGCCAGTCGTCAATGCCACCTTCCTGCATCAGCAAGTCGCGTCCGCGAAGAATCTCACGACCAATAACTCTGCTTACTACAGCCGATGACTTCCAGTCGGCATCCACATCATGATAACGCATCTTTAACAATGCCTCAATCAACGCGCCTATCTTTGACTTGGTGAATAATGTGGCCCAATAAGCCCCACTGGCAAGAGACATTTGATTGTCAGGAATATCCTTTTCTGTACGAGGTGTTTTGTCGGATAAACCTGCTATCAAGCACATCCTCATAATACCCACCTGAGAAATGACTACTGGCCTAATATCAGAAGGATACTGATGAAGATTGATGCGCTGCTCAACAGCTGTTTTTAGGTCTATCAACTGTTCAGTTATTCCCTCAATACTCTTTATTGAATTGTCGATTACTAAATTGTCTACTGTCATAACGCTCAATTGTTAATGGTGATACCGAAATAGTCGTTACTGATGGTGGTGCATTGAGCCTCTTTGTCGCGGTGCAAGGTGTAGGTCTTTGCTACAAATGGTGATATCTTCTTGAAGTCACGCTCGGTGGTAATCTCCGTATCGGTGCTGAGCAGGATGGTTTGGTGCGCCAAATCGGGGAAGTAGTGCTCCAGTATCACCTCGCGGCTCTCTTTGTCGAGCACGCCCATCACGGTGTCTATCATCACTGGTGGGTTGTAGTCGCCCAACTCGTAGAGCACCTTCAGCAGCACCTGCATCACCGTCTGTTTGGCACCGGCGTTCAGTTGGCTGAGGTATATCTCGTTGCCATTCTGGTGATAGATTTTGAAACTCACATCGTCATTGCTATCGCTCGAAAGGTCCACCCTTCCTATGACCCCTGCGTATACCACGAGGTTTAGGTTCAGTTGGTCTTTCATCATCTGCTCGATGTTTTTGCGCTTTGAGGCAAGAAGTTTTGCCGAGATGTCGTTGAAGAACTTTGGCAGTTTGCACAGCATGTCGTATTGCGGGTCGGGAATCTGCGGTATGTCGTAGTCGAAAGTGGCAATATCGTCAGCCAGTTTCTGAATATCCCGCTCGGCTTCTGCAATCTTGCCCTTCAGTTCAATCATTCGTTTCTCATTGTCTTCGTATAAGGCAATCAGATTGAAATCTAATCCGCTGAGGTCGCGTTCGTAGTTCTCCAACTGCTCACGTTTACGTGGCAACTCGCTGATGTCCATATCCAACACTTCTCGTTCGTTGTCTAGTTGCAGGAACTGGTTGACGTAAGCATCGGTTATCAACTTGTCCAGCACTTCCACGTTTGCATCGCTCAGGTATGGGTGCTTGTCGGAGAGTGCATCTCCATGTTTGCGTCCTTTCTGCATATAGCGTACCACATCGTCCACCTTCACAGCCTTCAGCTCACTGTAGCTTTCAGCCAGATATTCTACAATGTCGTGCGTCAGTCGGGTCAGTTGCTCGTCGCTGATTTCTTCGCCCCGTTCTTCTGCCAACCTGCGACGCTCGTTGACGATTATCTCCACTTCGGGCCTTATGCGGTGGGCCAATGCTGGGAAGAGCACGTTCAACTCCAGATCTTTGGCCACTTT
>JAGAAL010000001.1 GCA_017615245.1 Bacteroidaceae bacterium | reverse complement strand
TGCCAATTCATAGGCTTTCGTGATTTGTTCGCTGTTCATATGGTTATGTTTTTAGATGTGAGAGGTAAGAGGTGAGAGAAATGCTCGAAAGCAGCATCCCATACTGCTGTGTCTTGAGGTTGATAGGTTTTCAGTTCGATGGAGTCTGCTATCACTTTCCGCATCTCGAAGCGGTCATTGACCAGTCCTGCTGCTTTTGCTTGCAACATGATGTTGCCGATAGCGGTACCTTCGACAGGTCCTGTGAGCACAGGGATGCCGATGCTATCGGCGGTCATCTGCATGAGATGGGTATTACGACTGCCGCCACCAATGACATGGAGGCGTTCGATGGGGAATGGGGCGAGTTCGCGGAGGTATTCTAATACCTGACGATAGCGCAAAGCCAAACTCTCGAAGATGCAGCGAGCCTGTTGGCGGTAGTCCTCGGGGATAGGTTGCCCTGTCTCTTTACAATAGTCCTGAATGGCATCCACCATACTGGTGGGGTTCGCAAAGCGTGGGTCATCGGGATTGATGAGACTGCGGAATGGTTCGGCCTGCATGGCATCTGCATTCACCTGGTTGATATCCGTAGGCGCATCTGTCCACTCCTGACGGCATCGCTCCAAGAGCCACATGCCGCAGATGTTCTTCAAGAAGCGGGTGGTGCCTTCGATACCTCCTTCGTTGGTGAAGTTGTAGGCATAGCTCTTGCTGTTGATGATGGCATCCTGTGTCTCAATGCCCAACAGGCTCCATGTACCACAACTGAGGTAGGCAAACCGTTCATCACTTGCAGGAACCGCTGCTACGGCGGCCCCGGTGTCGTGTCCTGCGACAGCTACGACGGGTACAGCACCCAGTCCTGTCAGTTGCTGCACTTCGGGGGTCAGCACACCTACCACCTCGCTGGGGTTGACATAACGTCCGAACTGACTCTCTTTCAAGCCGATGACGTCAATCAGCTCTTTGTCAATGTGACGGGTACGAGGGTCGAGCAGCTGGCTGGTGCTGAGGATGGTGTATTCACATACCGCCTCACCCGTCAGCATATACATCAAGGCATCGGGGATGAACAGGATCTTGTCGGCAGCCTCCAAGGCGGAGTCACCATGCTGATGCATCGTGAAAAGCTGGAACAGGGAGTTGAAGTTCATGAATTGAATGCCTGTCTTCTTGTACACCTGCTCCTTGGGAATGAGTTTGAAATACTCGTCCATCATGCCGTTGGTGTGCGGGTCGCGATAGCAGTAAGGGTTGCGGAGGATGCCTCCGTCCCGACCTATGCAGACGAAATCTACACCCCAAGTATCGATGCCAATACTCTGAATCTCAATTCCTTCGTTGGCTACGATGCGCAGGCCTCGAATGATTTCCTGATACAAGGCATAGATGTCCCAGAAGAAATGACCACCCGTTTGGATGATGGGATTGGGGAATCGGGTCAACTCTCTTTGCTGGAGCTTCCCTCCTTCAATGGAACCAAGGATGGTGCGCCCGCTCGTGGCACCTAAATCGATAGCAAAGAAATTCATATTACAGGTCTTTTTCTGAATAAATATCGTTCCACCATGTCGGGTCGTCTTGCAGATACTTGGCAAACCATGCAAAGATGGTGTTTTGCCACTTGATGCGTTTCTGGAAGTCGAGGATATGGTGGTTCTGACCTTTGACGAGCACCATTGCTGTTTCGCGTCCCAAGAGTTTCAGGGCTGTGAACATTTGAATACTTTCGCCCACAGGTACGTTAGTGTCGGCATCACCGTGGAGGAAGAGGATAGGGGTGTGAATCTTGTCGGCATTGAACAACGGGCTTTGATCCACATACAGATGCTTGTCGGTCCATGGGTAGCTGTTGGCCATGCTGACTTCGCTGTAGCTGTAACCCCAATAGCCTTCACCCCAGTAGCTGGTGTGATCGCTGATGCCTGCATGCGAGATGGCAGCTGCAAAGATGTCTGTCACGGTTTGCAGATACTGAGTCATGAATCCTCCGTAGCTGGCACCGATACAACCGATTTTCTTTGCGTTGACGAACGCATGTTCCTTACAGAACTGTTTCGTACCATCGATGATATCCTGAGCCACACCCTCGCCGGCTGTGTTGACGTGACGTGAGGAGAATTCCTGACCGAATCCCGTAGCACCAGAGGGATTGATGACCAGTACCACATATCCTAATGATGCGTAGGCATGATGCGGATAGCGGCTTTCGAAGTTGCGGCTGGTAGGTGAACAACCTCCATAGTAGTTCACAATCATCGGGTATTGACGTGATGGGTCGAAATCGGCAGGTAGGTAGTAGCGTCCAGAGATGGTTTCTCCACGACTATTCTTGAATGTCCAAGCACGACATTCGCCCAGCGTGGCATCTTTCAGGTTCTCGCTGCTCAAGTCGTGGAACAAAGTAGACTTCATATTCTTGGTATTGAGCAGATGCAGACGGTTGCTGTTCGATGCACTGACTCCGTAGTAGGTGATGAGTCCTGTGGTCGAGGCACAACCAAAAGAGTTGATGACTTCCTCGCTACATGCTATTTCCTTGATGCGTCCCGTCTTAGGATTCAGTTGGAACAGGTTGACGGAGTCGCGGTCTTCTGCGCTGAAGTAGAGCATGCCATCGTATTCGTTCCATGAGGCGCGGCTGACGGATGGGTTAAAGTCTTTCGTTACACAGCGCAGGTTGCTGGTGCTCATGTCGCTTCTGTTGACATCTATGAGGAACAGTTGCATATCTGTCATGCTTGGCGTGCGTCCTTCTGGCACGTTCTTGCCAATACCGCCAAATGCTTCAGGACTGCCGTAGATGGCAATCATGGAACCATCAGGTGAAAGGATGGCGCGTGAGGCAAATCCGTCGTTCTCATAGACACATTTCGTCTCCATCGTCTCCATGTTGAGCAGATAGAGTGAGCCGACAGTGGTAGGACGCTCAGTGAGCCGTGAGCGTTCGGTTCCGTAAAGCAGGAGCTTTCCATCGTTTGAGATTCCTCCCAGGTTAATGTTATGATGCCCATGGGTGAGGGGTTGCAGCATACCTGTCTTGATGTCGTATTTCAGCAGATTTGTACGATTGCGCCAACCGGGCTGACGATCCTCTGGCTCCAATACTTGATACACTCCTTCGTCTTCCTTCGGGCCTTCACTCTCCTTATATATAATAAGGTAGTCCTCCGTGGGCGAAATGTGATAATTGCCTTTTGGCACACCTTCGGCCAAAGTTGTCTCAAGTCCTGTAGCTGGGTCAACACAGATGAAGCGGGTACCAGCAGGGGTATCTTCGGTATAATAATACTGATTGGAGGTCGGCATCCAGTAGACAGCATATCCCAAATCGGCTATCTGACGTCCTGTAGCCGTCTCGCGAATGATGGTGTGAGTCTTTGTCTTACCATCGTTGGCTGTTGTCCGATAGGAGATGCGGATGTATTTCCCATTGGGCGACAAAGCTACCCCTGTATAAGTCTTGGCTGTAATGACGTCCATGAAATTGTATTTGTGGTGAGCCGAAAAGTCGCAGATGCTGATACTGTTTTCTATGTCTGCCTCCACATTGATGGTTGCCGTATCGGTCTTTTCAGGTATCGACAGATACTTGATGACAACCTGATGGGCAGTTGGCTCGAGACGTACATAACCACTCATCTGTTTCTTTCCGTCGACAAACAACTGATACTTGCGGATTCCTTTGACTTCGATGGTGACACCTGTGTACAATTTGTTCTCGATGTTGAAACCAATGAGGTGGAGAGCTTCACTTTTGTCGTAACCGGGTAATACGAAAGTTGAGAGTTGAGAGTTGAGAGTTGAGAGTTGCTGGCCGTTCTCAAGTAGTGAATACTTGATGGGGATGTCCAATAAGTTGGATTCATCGAACTGCTTGGCACTCACATCCTTTTCGTCTACCATCACAGGATTTTTCACGGGGAAAGGACCTGCATAACGGAGCAGACCCACCTCCTGTCGGCCCTGTAGGGATGAAGCAGATACCCAGAAAGAAATATAGAGGGCTGCGATTGTAAAAAGAAATCTTTTCATTTTATTATGCATTATGAATTATATTTTTCACGTGTTCAGTGAAGGAATTTGGTTGCAGCAAACGTTCGAGGTTGATGTGCATACGATAGCGCCAATAGTGGCGAGGGTTGGCAGGAACGTTGATGCGCTCGGCTGCTGCGTCGGGCAGGCGGATGGATTCATCGATGCTTAACCAGTCTTGGAGGGTAATGATGCAGAATGCGGACGGACACTCTAAGTGTCGGCGGATAATCATCTCACAAATCCAGCCGGGAAGCTGACGCGGAGCCTCACCTTTCAGGTGGAGTACATGGGTATAGTAACGCTGGGCACGTTCTGGATCTTCTTCCCACCAACCACGTAGCGTTGGAGTGTCGTGTGATGAAATAGTGCATACTGACAGAACGGGATTGTCCTGCAGGTTGCCGAACTCAAGTCCCGGAGCTTTTGGCATGCTTTGGATTTCCAGGCTCATTATTTGGAGTTTGTTCATCACTTTCTCCACACAAGCGGGTATCATGCCGAGATCTTCGCCGCAGGCTATCATTTGGGTAGAGCGTGTGAGGGCAGGCAGCTTCTTCATAGCTTCGTTGTACCAGAAATCGTTATGCCGGTGATAGAAGAAATCCTCATACATGCGGTCGAAAGCCAGACGTGCCGAGCCGCTGAGGTTCTTGTATGACTCTTCTTCCTTTGCTGATATGCGGATATGGTAGCGTGTGGGGTCGTGCCGGTCTTGCAGATACATGTCAGGAATAAACGGCACGCCTCGACGTGTGATGTCTTCCTCTGTCATCGGTAGGGCTGGTGAGAATTGACCCATCAGACCACTTTTGTGTGGATAAGGTATCTCCCAGATGCGGAAGAAACCCAGGATGTGGTCGATGCGATAGGCGGAGAAGTATTCTGCCATCTTACGCATGCGACGTATCCACCAGCGGTAACCATCGCGTGCCATCACGTCCCAGTTGTAGGTTGGAAAACCCCAGTTCTGTCCATCTTTGGCGAAGATATCGGGGGGTGCCCCCGTTTGTTCGTCCATGTTGAAATAGAATGGTTCTACCCATGCTTCCACACTGTTAGTACTGATGCCGATAGGTATATCGCCTTTCAGAATGATTTTATTCTGACGGGCAAAATTGGCTACAGTTAATAATTGGAGATGCAGGAAATATTGTAGATAGTAGTGATAGGCGATTTCGTGATGCTCTTTCTTTGCCAGTTTCTCAACCTCCTCTGTGTTATAGGTGCTGTAGGCAGGCCATGCAGAGAACTGCGAGGTGCCATACTTATCGCGCAGGTAGGAGAATGCAGCATAGGGCAGTAACCAATCCTTATTCTTTCCATAGAAGGTCTTGAACCCTTTAGTCTTCAGCACCTTGGCGCCGTCCTGCTCATACATCTTCCGCATATAGCTACGTTTCAGGTTGTTCACAGCTTCGTAATCGATTTGCGGCAGATTGTTCACTCGCTGGCGTTCTTTTTCATATTCATCCATCGCTTTCTTGTCCGCAAGGGTTCCCAACTGCTTTAGATCGAGATACATGGGATGCAAGGCGAAGATTGAGATACTGTTATAGGGGTAGGAATCGGTCCATGAGTGCGAGATGGTGGTGTCGTTGATAGGCAGAATCTGTACGGCTCTCATGCCTGTCTGCTCAGCCCATCGTACCAGTTTCATCAGGTCACCAAAATCGCCTACACCCTGACTGTCTTCACTGCGCAGCGAGAATACAGGAACGGCTATTCCGGCCACATGTCGGACATCACGCCACCAATCGTTCTGCTCATATACTTTCTGCCCCCGCTTGGGGAAGATGATATGTGGCATGGTAGCTACTTCGGCACGTTCTTCATGTCCATCACGTTCGATATAATAGCGGTAGGTGATGACGTCGTCTGTTGCATCGGGTAACTCCATGTTACCATTCCACACTTCGCCGTCGATAGTCGACAAAGGCATGCGGATTGGTGGCTCGCAGCCTTGCGACAGACTCACCCACACTATTTCACCCCATTGGGTGCGATACTTTATCTTAAAAGTTATATTCATAAGGTGATACCTGTTTATTGCATGAGAATATGCTGGTATATCATCAGCACATCTTGTGTGTCCACTATTCCGTCACCGTTCACATCACAGCCCCCTTCCGTCTTCCCTTCAATGGGAAGTGAACCATTCTGGATATACTGATAGATGCAGAGCACATCCTGCGTGTCGACTATTCCATCGCGGTTCACATCTTCCTTCACGGGGAGGTTTGACTTGAAGGTGCGGATGCGTACCTGCCGTTTATAGCTGTATGCATAGTTGTCTTTTTGAACGATGCAGTTTAGACCGACCACAACAGCAGTATCGCCATCTGCTTCGTAAGGAACCATCAGCTTGCCTTCGTCTGTAAATAGGTCAGGCTGGTCGGATGTCCAACTGACACTTGCTCCATATTTCAGCCCCTTGATGCTGAGGTCTATGTCTGTCTTGATGAGTTGGCGTGCGGTTACAGGCATATTGTCCTTCACGACATTCGTGTAGTTGTAATCTACCGCATAGTTGCCGTCCATATTACTTCCCCATACGCTCACTCCTGCAGAAGAGATGGCTGTGAAAGCGACAGTTGTCGCATTCGTGCCACTGAATACCTGTGGTACAACCACACCGTAGTACTCTACCGCATCTGTAGAAGATGTTCCCTTGGGGCGGATCTTCAAGGTGATATACGATGTGCCAGCCTTGCGTCGCCAAGTGCCGATATAGTCTCCTGTGATGCTGCCGTTTGTTTTCAAAACTGCAATGCCTGGAGTCGAAAAGGCGTTATTCGCATAGTCCACCTTGTAAGGATGCATCATCACCTGATAGGTGCCGATAATTTGCTGTTTGGTACAAATCTCAGTCGAGTCTATCATCCCTTGGGTAAATTGGGCATTTACACCCGTCAGGCCGTTGAACTCAAAAGGTGAGGCAACCAACCATCCTTTCTCGTTTACAAACAGTTGGTGTACACGGTCCTCAAACCCTTCATTGCCTGAGTTGAAACGTGTGTGATAGATAAGATAGGCACGTCCGTCATCATCTAGAAGCACGGAGTTGTGTCCCTGACTCATCTCGGCGTATTTCATTGTGTCCCATTGGTGCGAACCCACAATCTTCATGCCGCGAGTGGTGGCTGCACTTGGTCCGTAGTTCATCATATAGCTGGGGAAGATGGCGCTGGTGCTGCTTCCGTCGGTATATGGTCCATTGGGATTCTTCGAACGGTAGTAGTGCATCTCATAGCCTTTTGAGGCTTCAAGTCCTCCGTGGGTCACAAACAGGTAGTAGTAGTTGCCGATATGTTCGATGTAGGCTCCTTCGCCCGACACATAGTAGCCGCCTGCTATCTTCTTGCCGAAGTAAGGGTCGCTCGTCACTCCGTCTGAGTTGTTGTTCGTGCCAGGATAGGTGGTGGTGTAGTCGCGAAGACCAGTCGTTTTGTCGAGTTTCAGCATGAAGATGCCTCCGCTCCACGAGCCGTACGCCATCCATAGCTCACCCTCCTCGTCGAAAAACACACAAGGGTCGATGTTATTGGGCCATCTGCGGCCCCAGCTGCCTCCCACGTTATAGCGTGCAGGCAAACTCGTCTGGGTGCCGATAACCAGTTCCAGATCGGTCTTCTTATATGTCTGATCGGCAGGATCGCTCCATTGGAATCCTGAGTACACCACAGGTCCCTGATACACATACGGTCCTGTAATCTTGTCGGCTGTCAGCATCGCAATCACAGAGCGCCAGTTGTCTCCATTCAGACTCATATACATGCACCATTTTCCCATGTGAGGGTTCCACAGTACATCGGGTGCCCATTGATTGCCGCCCAACGATGGGTTGTTCTGGGTATAGCGCCATGCTTCACAGTCGAAGTTACCAAATGTCACTTCCGTTTCTACGCCGTCTTTCAGCACCTTCACCTTTTTCGTCTGGTTCGTCTTGAACACCCCTGCGAAGTTGGTGGTAGAGGTCACGCTTCCATTTGCTTGCACCACGCCGTAGTTCCACGACTGACTTGTCCAGTTCTTCATGTCAGTCGTACGGGCACAGGCACGATGCGATCCAAAGATATAATACGTCTTAGCGCCTGTCGATGTGTTTTTGTCGACCACGATTGAAGGGTCGTGCACACTCACACGACTAGCAGATGTCGTCTTATACACCGCCCCCATTTGCGAAGCCTTCATCCAGATGATGCTGTCGCCATCATAAGCCCACGTCCCCGTAGCCGTACCCATCAATGCTACTATAGTCAGTAATAATCCTTTCATGCCAAATGGATTTGTTAGTTAATGGCGCAAAGATAGTAATAATTTCCTATAACCCGAAACTTTTTCACGAAAAAGCATAAAAAAAAGGAGCAACTTGCTCCTTTTCCCTTTATTCTTTATCTCCGCGGATTTCCACTCGTCGGATTTTTCCGCTGATGGTTTTTGGCAGTTCGTCGACGAACTCGATGATGCGCGGAGCCTTGTAAGCGGCTGTGACGCTCTTCACGTGTTCCTTGAGCTCGTGTGGGAAGCTACGCTTGCTCTTCATGTGCTCCCATCCTTTGGCAAGGACTACGGTCGCCTTGACCGCCTGACCACGCTGTGGGTCTGGAACGGCTGTGACAGCACATTCAAGGACGGCAGGGTGGGTCATCAGGGCGCTCTCCACTTCGAATGGACCGATGCGGTAGCCGGCACTCTTGATGACATCGTCGTGACGTCCTACGTACCAATAGTAGCCATCAGCATCGCGGGTTGCGAGGTCGCCTGTATGATAGTAACCGTCATGCCATACCTCCTTGGTGAGTTCGGCATTGCGATAGTATTCGTTGAACAATCCGATAGGAACTTTCTCTGCTGTACGCACTACGATTTCGCCTACTTCGTCATTCCCAACTTCACGACCGTCAATCATCAGACGGATGTCGTACTGCGGATTGGGCTTACCCATGCTACCTGGTTTGACAGGCATCCAACTGAATGTACCAAGGGTACAGGTGGTCTCTGTCTGTCCGAATCCCTCATGGATGCGGAGACCTGTCAGTTGGAAGAACTTCTCTGATACTGAAGGATTGAGAGCCTCGCCTGCTGTGGTGACATAGTTGAGGGCGCTGAGGTCGTATTTACTAAGATCTTCGCGGATGAGATAGCGATAGATGGTTGGCGGTGCGCAGAACGATGTAATGCGATAGGTCTCCATCCGTTTGAGCACATCGGCTGGGCGGAAAATGTCGTGGTCGTACACGAATACGGCTGCACCCACAATCCATTGTCCGTAGAGCTTACCCCATACGGCTTTGCCCCATCCTGTGTCCGATACGGTGAAATGCAGGCTGTCGGGCTTCACGTTGTGCCAGAAGGCAGCAGTGGTGAGGTGGGCAAGTGCATAGTTATAGTCGTGGATCACCATCTTCGGTTCGCCGCTCGTTCCGCTGGTGAAATACATGATCATGTGGTCCTGACTGCCTCCGTAGTGCTTCTCACGCAATTCTGCTACAGCTGGGTCGATGGCTCCATGTCCGTTCTGAATGTCTTCCTCTGTAAGTGCGAGCCAGCCTTCTGGTATTTCTGGACCGATGCTGATGCGCTGCTGCACAGACGGGCATTCGGGGTAGGCAGCATTAATGTGTTCGATGATTTCTTCGTCACCACATGCGATGATGGTTTTGATATCGGCTTCGTGGCAACGATAGATTATATCCTTGTCAGTCAGCAGATAGGTGGCAGGGATGATGACGGCACCTATCTTATGTAGCGCGATGATGAGCGGCCAGAACTGGTAACGGCGTTTCAGGATGCACATCACCATATCGTCTTTCTTGACGCCGATACCCGTGAGGTACGACACGATGTTGTCGCTCATCCGCTTCATGTCGGCAAAGGTAAAACGGTGTTCCTCTCCTTTATCGTTGGTCCAAAGCAGCGCGAGCTTTGCCGGTTGCTCTTCGGCCCAGCGGTCCATGATGTCATAAGCGAAGTTGAAACGTGGGGGAACGACGAACTCAAAGTTGCGTTCGAAGTCTTCCATGCTACTAAATTCTGCCTGTTTTAAGAAATGCTCAATCATGCCTATTTTCTTTTGTGACTGCAAAATTACAGTTATTCTTTCAATTATGAATAAGAAAACCACAACTTTTTTCCGAAAATTCACAAGATTTTTTTGAGTGTGCAACAAAAAACACGCATTTTTGCACATTGGACAAAAAATGCGTGTATTTTTGACAATTAAAGTTCGCTAAGTGCTATTGTGTGGCACTTTCACGGAATATGCACACTAATCATAAAACTTGTGTGTTTATTCCCCTACAACGACCTTGTCGCCACCAGTGTGTGCAACAAATTCTGGAGCGTAGGCACACTGGGCTGTGGCGATACCTGAGAGGTATTCACCTGTGCGTGTCACGTAGAACTCGAGGTCGTAGGTGACGCTTCCCTTACGGAATTTGTCGAAGAAGACATCGGTAGATGCATCGTGACGGGCTACATAGCCTCCGAGACCACCCATGAAGCGATAACCTGACAGCTGGTTGGTTGGCTCGAAGCATGCTGGATGCTGTGAGCGGATCTGTACGAAGTCCATATCGCGGTCGGCCTTGACGGTAAGGCGTACTGTCACTTTATCACCTACGTGGAGCGTTCCTTCAAGGTCCTTGCCGTCTTTCATGATGCGACGGGTAATCTGCAATTCGCCTGACGACTGGTTCTTGAGGTTGGTCAGTTCTTCATTGAACTGGGTGTAGACAGCTCCCCATGAGATGGACGACGGGCCGCGGTCAAAGGCTTCATTGCCTGTGAGGGCCTCTGTGGACTGTACGTTGAGTTGGCGGATACCTCCATTGACGAGGCTGTTGTCAACTTGTGTCTTCACATAACCTAACTGTTCAGCCAGGAACTTCGTGGTGTCGATAGGTGTGCTGAGACGCGTACCGTCGAGGGAGAAGTTAGGAAGACTTCTCTCATAGGCTCCATTAGCTCCATTAGGCTTATTCGCCTCCTCTTCCAAGAGGAACTGGATGGCGCCGATGGTGTTCATTGGGCTGTCCCACTGCTGGCTTTGCTTCTGACGCAGTAACCATACCTGCATGTCTGCGAGGAGGAGGGTGCGGTCGGTACGCTCAGAGCCGCGGATGGCCTTCATGGCTGCGAGGTGAGTTGGAATCTTGTTGTCGCGCCATGAGTACTGTGCCTTATCGGTGGCGTAATAGCGTCCCATGCCTGGTTTGGTGATACTGTATTCGACTGCTGACTGCAGGAACTCCTGGGCTTTCTTCGTATGTCCGAAGGCTTGCAGGATGAAGGCTCCGTTGGCTTTGCCGTAGATGGTGAACGTACGTGTCTGCTTCTCGAGGATAGTAAGGTATTCCTCACGCATCTTCTTGATGTCGCTGCTGACTTTGCGATCAGGCATCAAGGCTGAGAGATAGAGATAACGGAGTACTTTCTCAGAGGTTTGCAGCTTAAACCCGAGGCGCTTCATTTCCTTGTAGTCGGACAGATTTTCTTTGTCGAGGTATGCAAGTCCTTTTTCTGTCATCTTCTTCACTTCGTCGTCGTCGGATGCGAGGAGAATGAGGTCTTCAACGACAGCCTCTGTGATGTAGTAGCTGCCATCCATGCCATCGAACCAGCTCCATGAGCCGTCGCGGTTCTGCAGGTGTTGCAGACGTTTCCTGGCGGTGCTGATACGTTGTGTCATGAGTTGCTCGTCGAAGAAGTCGATGAGTTCGGCACGTTGGTTCTTCTCTTTCAATGCGTCGCGCAACCAAGGTGACTCCTTGAGCACGATGTCTTTCAGGTCCTCGTCTTTGCTGAGTTCTGAATCGCTTTCTACAGTCTGGCTCTTGAGGATGTCGTAGAATCCTGGAATCTGAGCTGCAATGCGCTGTCCCATCGTGTTGGAATAGAGCGAAGCAGCGAAACATGGTGCGTTGTCGTACTCAGGCAACTTGATACATGCGAGTGATTCGATGACAGTCCAAGTGGGGTTAGCTGTGAACTCGAGCACCATACGCTTCTGAGTGGCTGTCGCGCTGTTCTCGTTGAACAGGCTGCTGAGGTCTACGTTCTTGTTTTCGCCGCGGAATACATAAAACGGAGCGGCTTCAGTCACATATTTCTTTGATGAGAGTACAGGCAGATAGTTGCGCTCGCCGTCGGTGAAGTCGGCACTCTCGGCTGTGATTTCGCAGATGAGGAGTGGGAAGCGGTCGGATACGTTGTAGTTGAAGACAGCCTGTGCGGTCTTGCCTGCCTCGACAACGACTTCTTTCTTCTCTGCCCAGATGATTTCATCGGTATCGGCATCCTTGATGATGAAGCGTACGGTGGTGGTCTGTGTCGTTTCGCTCTGGTTGACTATACGTGATGCGATGCTGACTTTATCGCCTTCGCGGACGAAGCGAGGCATGTTAGGTTGAATCATGAAGTCTTTCTTTGCCACGATGGTCGTATCGACGTTTCCGTAGCGAACATCCTTCGTGTGGGCGAATCCCAGGAACTTCCAGCGTGTGAGGCTCTCAGGAAGGGTGAAGCTGATGTGAACATCACCGTTCTCGTCTGTCAGCAGGTGAGGACAAAAGAAGGCAGTCTCAGCGAAGTTGCTGCGCATCTCGATAGGTTTTTGTGGTTCTAATACCATACCTGCGGCAGAACTTCCTCTGAGGCGCGTTGAGCCACTTCCCAAGTTTCCACTATCCATCACGATATCAAGTCCTGCGATACGTCCCTGCAAGGCTTCATCGACAGAAGTCATCTCCAAGCCTTCGAACTCTTCCATATCGATGGTTTGTTTTGCCATCGAGATTTCTGCTATAGGTATAGCTATGCCATTTGCACCTGCAGCCCCTCTCAAGCGCATGTTGCTTCGATACATCACAGGACGCATGCCAAGGTAGGAGAAGTAGGATGTCAGTTCGTCGAACTCTCTGTACATCAACTCGGGCGTGTCGAGGAGGTGACGGATGGTGAATACGGTACGGTGGCTTCCATTAGAGGTTGCGAACGAACCACGGTCGATACCGCTGTAGCGATTGATGTAGAACCACCAGTTGTTGGTTGCGAACGCATCGAGCGAGGCGTCGTACATCGTCGCCATCATCTCGGCAGCATTGACTGGACGGCCGTCTTTATCCTTCACGGTGAGTACCCATGTCTCCTTCTGGCCAGGTGTGAGTTTGTCGCGGAACGTCTTCCACGTGAAGCGCAGATTGGTATCGGGTCTTGAGTAGCTGAAAGTGTGTGTGTTAGAGTAAACATGGCCGTTGCGTACATAACCAAGAACCACACAGATGCCGTCACCGTAGGCTCGCTGGTAGTTGATGGTGAACTTGTACAGCTTACGGTCGAGGGTAAGGAACTTGCGTTCCATGACTTTGCCGTTTGCAATGATAGTATAGGATACGTAGGCATCGTCCTCGAGTGGCGAGAAGTAGAATACGGCTGGCTTGCTTTCTGAGAAATTATAATTCTCTGTTACACTGAAATCGTGGTCGAAGTCAGTACGTGCTTTGTCCATCTTGCTGCCTGGTGTGACAGCTTCGTTGGTGTTGTAGAAGCTGATGTCCTCAGTCTCTGTGATTTCGTTGCCATGAGAGTCCTTAGCCTTGAATTCGAACTTGTAGGTTCCCATCGGGAGCGAAGGAATGACGATGTTCTGGTTGGTTGTGAATTCACCATTGTAGAGTGCGGGGTCGTTCTTGTCTGAATTGCGCTTGCGAACGGTGTAGGAGCCGCTCACGGTCAACTCTTCGTGGCTGGCATTAAAGGCTTTTACCTTGGCTTCGACAGGCTTGGAGGTGTCGTAGCTCGAACGGCCACTATATGAAAGGCTGAAGCCACGTTTTGATACGGCTGTGTAATAGTACGTCTCGTGACTCTCGCCAGCAACGTCTGTGATTTCGGCTTTCAGCTGATAACGTACGACACGATCCAACTCTGCGTTAAGCTCATTCTCGGCAATGCGAAACGCAACCTTTGCATTTCCTTCATCGTCGGTAGTCAGTTCACCGGTTTCTATCTCTTCCCAACGGACTGAATACCAACTGCGGTAGTTGGTGTTGGCACTCGAGAGCGTGTATTTCACGGTTGCACCCTGAACAGGCACACCTGTGAGGCTCTTGGCGTTGAAGGTGACGTGTACGGAGTCGCCAAAGGTAATCTCGCGCTCCTCGTCTGTGCTCTTGTTCGATACTTCGAAGGTAGGACGCTTGTATTCCTCGACCCTGATATGCTGGGTTATAGAAGGGGAATGTTCGCCTTTTGGTCCCTCGAAGTTAACCGCGACGTGGTAGTTGCCAGGCAGGCGGTCTTTCGGAATGGTGAACTCGACGTCAGCTGTTCCCCATTCGTTGGTCTTGACGGTCGTGGTCTCTACGGTCTGGCCGTTGGCATCATCGAGCCAGACCTCTAAGTCGGTAAATGGCAGGATTTCGGATTCGTCGCCATCGCTCTGATAGGCTATCACACCCACGAGGGCTTTCTGTCCAGGACGATAGATGGCGCGGTCGGTAAAGATGTTCAGACGTCCTGTGACCTCAGGTTTCTCGCTGAGATTGTAGCCCGATACACCAATTGTTTCTGTGCGGTCATTTTGTTGTAGATAGGCGTATGCGGTGTAGTATTTCCGTTCTGGGGCAGTGAAGGTGCATTCTCCGTTATCGTTGCATTTGAGTGATATGGCTTCTTGGTTGCCAGTCGTAAGATAGACCGTTGCTCCCTTGACCGGACGTCCTGTCACTGCATCGACTACGGTGAAGATGTGTTTACGGCCAGGCAGACTCAGGTCGGTGAGACGGATGGTTGAAAGACGGAATTCTCTGGCTTCGCTGACACCACCATTCTCCATGATGGCCACATAGTGGTCGGCAGGCAGGGTCAGCTTGTCCGTGAACTCACCATCGTAGGGTAGGTTCTGGGCGATACGTGCACGTGTTTTCTCATCGTTGGTGAAGGTGTAGTTGCGTTCCAGAATCAGTTTGCCGTCCAGCTTCAGTCGGCCGTAGTTGTCTTTTCCGTTATACTGTCGAATGCTGAGTTTCACGCCCGACATATTTGTATAGGTCAGCTTGAAGGTGAACGGACGATTGGCGATGACGTCTTCGCCCGTAGCACTGAACTGGATGCTTCCATGCAGCATGTTCTTCTCGATTATCTTGAAGCAGTTCACCAGTTTGGAGTCTTTGTACTGAACCTGTGCATCACGTACAAACGCCAGCAGCTGGTCGCGTTTGGCGAGTTTGGTTTCTTTGCTGTCGGGATTGCGAGAGCTATTGATTTGTTCTTCCAGAGATTCTGCATAGGCCAATGCAACATCGGCTGCTGCCTCAAGACCTTTCGACTCTTCCAACAATGCCAACAGCGCCTTTTCGTGCTTTGCTGCTGGCATTTCCTCTATGTCGAGACACTCCAGCTGCATCAGGGTGTAGGCCTCACGATTGTTTTCCTGCTTGTAGAAATCTCTTGCATCTTCATAGAACCTCAATTCATTTTCCGTGCAGCGTAACCAAGCGAAGCGAGTCAGTACGCTCAGCAGGTCGTGACCAAATAGGCGGCTGTCCTCGTGAAGGGTGAACAGAGGGAGGTAGTCGGATGCTTTCTCGCGCGCGAGTTCCTTTTTATCTTTTAAACTCTTTGCGAGCAACTCGTTACCCATCTTGGTGTAGTGAGCCACACTATCCTCATCTTTCCTAATGGAGTTGTTGTTACGCATGGCCAGATAGCCCGAACCCATGATGGCGTTGTAGATAGCTTCCTCAGTAGGTGTGGTGTAGTCGGCAGGACGGATGTCGGCCAGACGGAAACTGTCGGCATCGATCGTGCTTTTGGTCTCTACGATACGAACCCACGCCTTCATCATCTGCGGGAAGTTCTTCTCTTTACGCGCTTTGTTGTAAATCAGCTGCGTTTTTTCAGTTACTTGGCGGGGAAGATCCTTCTCTGCCACCTTTTCTACTTCTGCCCACATCGACTCATAAGTGGTCTGGGCAAACAAATCTGATACATTCATCATACCAATAATGGCAATTAGTGAAATAATTCTAACAATACGTTTCATAAACCTTATTTTTTTTTAGTTTTTATTCATTTTTCGCTTCTGTTTCGGTCTCTGTTGAGACGCAAGTCTCTAAATTCGCTGCAAAGTAACAAAAAAAAATGAAAACCACCAAGAAAATTAGTTGACAAAAAATTTACATTTTCATTTGTTTCAAATTAACAATTTACAAAAAGTTCACAAAACCCTCTCAAAAACGTTTCTACAACTATCTACAACAACGATTTTGGTGAAGAAAAACAAATGTTAACGAATGCAAAACGTTTCATATCGTAAAAATTGTTTCAAAAAACATGAGACATTTGAAACAATTACCAATTTCTGCCCATTTCATCGGGAAAGACAGGATGTGATAGTCAAAGTAGTCAAACTCAATTCTGGAACATGGACTTGGACTCACTATAGAATATAATAATAAATTTATTATTATATTCTATAGTGGCAGTTTTTTGGATTCTGAAAACGAGTTTGACTACTTTGACTATGACTGAAAATGACTACGGATTTTTTTCATTTTCTCGAAAAAAAGTTGGTAAAAAATCGTAGACCGCACTCTCAATGTTGTATCTTTGCAGTACCATTTAAGATGGTCCTGCAATGTTGGCAGCGCCTTGGCATAGAAACGGGCCCTTTCTCTGCGCTCGGCTTGCACAACATTTGTCACCATGAAAATCAAGCGTGATTTTGCAGCCCCTAGGGGTAACAAAATTTTCCATTAAGGGAGGGTACAGGAAGTCTCCCCTTGAGGGGGAGATTTGAGGGGGCTGCTCCCTAACAATATAACCGTAAGAATTCAGCGGAATTTACGGCGTAGTTAGGTAAAAATTGTTCCCCAGGCGGGGAGAAAACGCCATAACTACGGAGAAAAACAATTTAATGTACAAACAAAGTGGGAGTAATGGTTACATCACCATTGCCTTGAGCGCCTTGCGTCGTTGTTTCCAATCGGGCATGAGGGCAGACATGCGTTGATAGAACTCGGCATTGTGAGCATGTACATATTGATGGGTCATCTCGTGTAGCACAACATATTGTACACATTCCAAGGGCGCTTGGGCGAGTGCGAGGTTGAAGATGATTGAGCGGTTACGCACGTTGTACGTCCCCCATACACTTTTGCGACGCAGGATGCGGAAGGGAATGGGCGCGCAGTTGAGTTTGGTTTGATAGTCGTTCATGTAGACAGCAACCACCATCGATAGACGCTCCTTGTAGAATGTTTGCAGGAGTGCTGCGCGTTTCTCACGAGAGGCTTCGGGTTCGAGGTGCAAGGTGATGGATGACGCATCAAGAGAAACATGGGCTTTCTCCTTGGATAATACTGTTTGGATATGTAGGGTATAGGGCGTACCAAACAGCAACACCTGTTCGCCTTCGGAGTAGTTGAGTGAGGTGGGACGTGGACGTGACTGAACTTTCTGAACGGCTTTCTGCATCCATTCGTATCGCTCGGAGAGGAACTCAATGACGGCTTTGCGGCTTGTCCACCGAGGAGCAGTCGCACGAATGATGCCGTCGGGTGGCAATACCCGTACTCGCATCATGCGTACATTGCTTTTCCATGTGAGTTGTACGCTCAGTTCGTGTATCTGGATGATTTCAGTTTTGTGGAACATCGAATGGGCGACGATAGGTGCAACCTTCTTTCCAACGCGAACAGCCATAAGCAGTCTTTCCTTTGATGATATGTCCTTCATGGCACACAGGACAAGGAAGCCCTACCCATTGGTCAGTACCATCAGTTTGAATGGCTGGGGGTGTAGCGGGCGATTGCTGTGTTGTCTGCTTGGTTGCAGCAGCCTTTTTCTTGCGAGGTTGGAAGCCTGCAGGGGCGTTTGTAGCGGTCGTGGTGACAGTTTTTTTCTTCTTTCCTTTGACTTCTTCCTCCATGATGGTGATACGACGGTTGGAATTGTCAGCTCGAACGGTGTTCACGATATCTGTCACCATTTGTTTGAGCTCGCCAATGAATTGTGGGGCGCTGTAGTCATGGTGCTCTATCTGTCGCAGTTTCTTTTCCCACATACCTGTCAGTTCAGCACTCTTCAACAGCTCCTCACGTATCAATCCGATGAGTTCTACACCAGTAGGGGTGGCTACCAACGATTTCCGTTCCTTGCGGATGTAACGTCGTTTAAATAGAGTTTCGATAATTGCCGCACGTGTAGATGGGCGTCCTATGCCGTTTTCTTTCAGCGCATCGCGCAGTTCTTCATCTTCAACAAACTTGCCTGCGGTCTCCATCGCACGTAGTAGCGTAGCTTCTGTGTATGGCTTAGGAGGGGTTGTCCATTTTTCCATCAACGATGGCTCATGAGGTCCTGATTCGCCAACCGTAAAGGCAGGAAGTGTCTTCTCTTCTACTTGTTGTTCGCCTGACTGGTCGTTGTCGGCACCATCTGTGGTGTTCTCTTTGTCTTTCTGAAAAATGACTCGCCATCCAGGTTCGGTAATTTGCTTACCCGTCACTTTGAACTCAACATCGGCGGCTTTGCCCAACACAGTTGTCGTAAGGAATTTGCAATCGGGGTAGAATGCAGCGATGAAGGCACGGGTTACCAGATCGTAAACACGTTTCTCGAAATCGGATAGATTTTGTGCTGGCACGCCAGTAGGGATGATTGCATGGTGGTCAGTAACCTTGGAAGAATCGAAAAATTTCTTGGATTTTGGTAGTTTCTTTCCCTCCAGTGGTTGTGTAAACTGCTCATACCCCTTTAATCCCTTAAGGATTTTAGGACATTTGGGATAGATGTCATCGCTCAGGAATGTGGTGTCGACACGGGGATAGGTGGTGAATTTCTTTTCGTAGAGACTTTGGATGGTCTGTAAAGTCTGGTCGGCTGACATGTTGAACTTGCGATTGCAATCGACTTGTAAAGACGTGAGGTCATACAAGCGAGGAGGTGCCTCTGTTCCTTTCTTTGCAGACACATCGGTAACTTCAAAAGGATAGTTACGTACTTTTTCCAAGAATTCCAATCCTTCCTCTTGTGTGGTGAACTTGCCTTTCGTCGCTTGGAAGGTAGTATCTCGATAGATGGTGGATAGAATCCAGTATTGTTCGGGTACGAAGTTCTCAATCTCTTGCTGACGTCGCACAATCATGGCGAGAGTTGGTGTCTGGACACGTCCGATCGACAGCACTTGACGATTCTGCCCATACTTAATGGTATAGAGACGTGTGGCGTTTATGCCAAGTGTCCAATCACCGATGGCACGGCTTAATCCTGCTTCGTAGAGTGATTGGTATTCCGACTGGTCTTTCAACGTGTTGAACCCCTCACGGATAGATTCTTCTGTAAGTGAACTAATCCACAGACGTTTCACGGGACATTTCGCTCCTGCTTTCTGCATCACCCATCGTTGAATTAGTTCTCCTTCTTGTCCGGCATCACCGCAGTTGATAATCTCGTCGGCATTCTGCATTAGTTGCTCGATGATAGCAAACTGCTTCTTTACGCCAGCATCGTCCTTCAATCGGATACCGAAACGTGGGGGTATCATAGGTAAATCCCATAAATCCCAATGCTGCCAACGGGGATTGTATTCGTTTGGCTCCTTGAGTTCACACAGATGGCCAAAAGTCCATGTAACCTGATATCCATTTCCTTCAATATACCCTTGCTTGGTGTTTTTTGCACCAAGTACGTTAGCTATATCTTTAGCGACACTGGGTTTTTCGGCTATACAAACAATCATTTTTTCAAAATGGCATCACGACATTGCTCCATCAACCACTTAGGAGTAGATGTGGCACCACAAATGCCAACAGATTCAGCTCCTTCGAACCATGAATTATCAATCTCAGAAGCATCTTCAATCATGTGTGAATGTGAGTTGACATTCAGGCATTCAGAATAGAGCACCTTCCCGTTGGAACTCTTCTTCCCACAAACGAAGAGGATGACATCGTGGCGTTCCGCAAATTCACGGATGTGAGGCATGCGGTTGGCAACTTGTCGGCAGATGGTGTCAAAGTAATTGAACTCGGCTCCGTCTTGCATGTGCTCGCTGATGTAACTGACAATCTCACGGAACCCTTCGAGCGACTTTGTTGTCTGAGAATAGAGTTGGATGTTACGTGTGAAATCGAGTTTCTGGGCGTCTTCAAGGTTCTCAATTACGATGGCGTTCCCTTCGGTCTGTCCCACCAATCCGATTACCTCAGCATGTCCATTCTTGCCGTAGATGACAATCTGCTTTTTGTGCTCTGGATCGGCATCGTAATCGGCTTTGATGCGTTTCTGAATATGCAGCACAACAGGACATGTGGCATCGATAATCTGTATATTCTGTGCTTCTGCCTGACGATATGTTGATGGCGGCTCTCCATGTGCCCGCAACAACAACTTCGTATCGTGAAGATTGGAAAGCGACGCTTTGTTGACGCTGATAAGACCTAATGCTTTCAGACGCTCACACTCCCTGCCGTTGTGTACGATGTCGCCAAGACAATAGAGTGGGGTGCTGGATGCACTCAACTCTTCTTCAGCTTTGCGGATGGCTGTCGTCACACCGTTGCAGAAGCCCGAACCGTTGTCGATTTCAATAAACACCGTTATGAATTAATCACTTGGTTGAACTTATCTAATAACCATTGGTTTTGTTCGTCTTTGGTCATGAACGAGTTGTCAAGCACCAACGCATCGTCGGCTTGACGTAGCGGATTGACTTCACGGTGGGAGTCAATATAGTCACGCTCCTGCACATTCTTCAGGATATCTTCGAAGTTGACATCTGTCTCGCCTTTCTCGATAAGTTCATCGTAGCGGCGTTTCGCACGTACTTCTGCAGAAGCGGTAACAAATACTTTCAGTTCTGCATTGGGAAATACCGCTGTTCCGATATCGCGCCCGTCCATTACAATGCCTTTCTCTACACCCATCTGCTGCTGTTGGGCGGTGAGTACTTCACGGACAAAAGGCAGTGCGGCGATAGGGCTGACGTTATTCGATACTTCCATCAGGCGGATTTCGTGTTCCACGATTTCACCATTGAGACAGGTCAGAGGGAGACGGGTCTCCTCGTCGAGTTTGAAACTGATGGTTACATCCTTCAGGGCTGCTTTCAGACCTTCTTCGTCAATTCCTTCAGACGTGATAAAGTTGTTCCGAAGTGCAAAGAGTGTAACGGCGCGATACATAGCGCCTGTGTCAACATAGATATAACCTACTTGTTTGGACAACCATTTCGCCATCGTGCTTTTTCCACACGAAGAGTGTCCGTCGAGAGCTACAATTATTTTAGAATGCATAACTGGCATTGATTAAGAGTGATGAGGCGGCAACATGGTACTTTCCGTATGCCAGCCCGATTTTTATTTTCTTCAAAGACAAACCAGCACCAATGGATACTCCTGCCCAATGGCTGCTGTCCTGTATTTTCATCTCTTTTGACCTGCGTGGATTGACACCTATTGCAACCCATGTGGTACTTGAAGGGAAGATATCTGCACCAAATGTGAGATGGTGAATCGGTTTCTTGACATCCCAATCGGTGAGTTTGTCGAATGTAACAGACAATCTGATAGGAGCGTTCTCAAAATCTTTAGATACACCTAATGCTAAGTTGAATGGCATCTTTTCGTGTGTTTCATAAAGCGCATCGACTTGTCCTCCTAAGTTTTGGGCGACAACGCTGAACGACCATCCGTACTCGGGAGTATAGTAGTTCAGGCCGAGATCGACAGCGATGGCCGTAGATTTGAATTCTCCGTAATTAGAGAGTAGCACTTTTCCTTGTACACCACCCGAAAGATTGTCGGTAAACAGATAGGCATAT
Organism: Bacteroidaceae bacterium; assembly: GCA_017615245.1. GTDB lineage: Bacteria > Bacteroidota > Bacteroidia > Bacteroidales > Bacteroidaceae > Colivivens. The sequence goes on along the minus strand of JAGAAL010000001.1, from coordinate 38,205 downwards.
CCTAATTGAACGTCGATGTCCTTTGCGGAGAACGATCCTGTCGTATTAAAGTTGGCATCTGTCTCAATCAAATCTCCATAGTTCAGGAGTTGTGCACCAAATGCCCAAGTTCCACGTTCACCCATGTGTTTCACAAAGGCAGCACTCAACTTATTCGTGCTCGAAATATATGAAGCATAGTTGAGATTGAGTGTTTTGTCTGAGGTGTTGATTGTCAGAGCAGGGTTTGTAAATAGCAACGAAGCATCATCTTCGATAATGCTGATGTTGTTGCCTCCCAAAGCTGCCGCATGCGCTGACGTGGGAATCTCAAGAAATTGGTAACCGGTACTACCTTCCTGTGCATTGATTCCTGTGCAAGCCAGTAGGAAGGTACACAGAACCCCTATTTTTTTTGTTACCTTATTCATATATGTTTTTGTTATGCATTAACTGATAATATTCTTCAAGCAATTTGTTGGCAGCTACGAACGAAGTCATTTGTCCGCCCAATACCTGATTCTCCATTGTAGGAATCATTTGCTTGATTTGTTCGTTGTAGAAGAAGTTGTTCTTCAGATGCTCATTGATGCTCTCATACATCCAGTATTTCGACTGTTCGTTTCGGCGATACTGGAAATAGCCTGATGCTTTCGTCTTCTCCACATGGTTGAACACCATATCCATCACTTTGTCGATATTCAGCCCGTAGAATCCAGAGTAACAGAGTACTTCTGGAATCAGTCCGCTATCGGGCAAGGGGAACAAATGGAGTGCGTTACGGAAATGGCTGGCAGCCAACTCTGCTTTCTCTACATTGTTACCGTCGGCTTTGTTAATCACAATACCATCTGCAATCTCCATAATACCGCGCTTGATACCCTGTAGTTCATCTCCGGTACCTGCTAACTGTATCAACAGAAAGAAGTCAACCATAGAGTGACATGCCGTTTCACTTTGCCCGACTCCAACGGTTTCTACGAATATCTTGTCATATCCTGCAGCTTCACAAAGGATGATGGTTTCGCGAGTTTTTCTTGCGACACCTCCGAGTGAACCTGCTGTCGGTGAAGGGCGAATGAACGATTTGGGATGGACCGCAAGACGTTCCATACGGGTTTTATCTCCAAGGATACTACCTTTGGTCTTTTCGCTCGATGGGTCGATGGCTAATACGGCAAGCTTGCCTCCATAGTTTTCAAGCACATGAATGCCAAATGCATCGATACTGGTAGACTTACCTGCTCCTGGAACGCCAGAGATGCCGACTCTGACAGAACTGCCTGAGTACGGCAAACACTTCTCTATCACTTCTTGTGCGATGACCTGATGTTCTGGAAGAGTACTCTCCACAAGGGTTACTGCCTGACTCAATCGAGTGACATCTCCCTTGAGGATTCCTTCAACATATTCAGCAGGAGTGAAGAGTTTCGTACGTTTCTTACGGATACTCTTCAAATATGGATTCACCATTTCCTGATGATCCACTCCGGCATTCACCATTAGTCCTTCGTATTCTGCACTATTTTCTGGATGTTCCATAATTAAATGAACAACGTCTGTCTATACTTCAATGACGAAGTTACACCTTATTAATATATAGGGCTTTTATGAATTTGCATCGACGATTTTAATCTTCTCACGGATCTCTTTCAAGTCGGCTTTCAACTTGTCGACTTTATGGTGCAGCTCTTCAACTAAGTTGCTGCTCTTATTACCTTTCGAGAGATTGAGGAAACCAAGGTTGTTTTCGTAGGTTTTAATCTCTTGTTCTAAGATTTCTGCCTGACGAACCAACTTGTCTCTCATGCGGTCGCCGCCACCTTCGCTGACAGTACTCTTGAATCGTTCTACACGGCGTCGGGATGCACTTTCTCCGAGGAAGTCATAGAGACGATCCATTTGAGCGCGGAATGCTTGGAATACAGCGTCTTTCTCTTTGTATGGCACATGTCCGATTTCGTTCCATTCGCTCTGAGCGTCTTTCAGCATTTGATGAAGTTCTGTCGTTTCTTCTGGTACGATTGCCTCAAGACGGGTTACAATCGCTTTCTTCTTATTCAAGTTTTCTGCCTGTTCGCCATGCTGTGAAGAAGTATTCGCTTTCTTTGCTTCAAAGAAGGTGTCGCAAGCAGCACGGAATCGATTCCATAGTGCTACACTCTGTTTTCTTGAAATAGGCCCTATGGCATTCCATTCTTTCTGGAGTGCAATCAGTTCGTCAGCAGTCTTCTTCCATTCTGTGCTGTCCTTCAACGCCTCTGCTTTTTCCACTAATTCTATTTTCTTCTTGAGGTTATCGCTTTGGGTCTCGCGAACTTCCTTGAGCGCTTCGGCTTTACGAGCAAAGAACATATCACAAGCCGTGCGGAAACGATCATAGATCTTCTGGTTCATCTTTTGTGGAGCATATCCTATCGTTTTCCACTTAGCTTGGAGACTGATTACCTTTTCACTTATCTTATTCCAATCAGAATATGATTTCAGGCCACTAAGATCAAAACCTTCAATAATCTCGCAGATAGCGGTCTTTTGATCCAAGTTCTGGTTCTCTTCTTCCTTGCGTGATTCGAAGTACTCCTGATGGCGTTTGTTGATGGTGGTTGACGCTTCTTTAAAGCGATGCCATACTTCTTCGCGGAGTTCCCTGCTTACAGGACCAATTTCGCGGAACTGCTGATGGAGGTTTTGCAATGTACGGAATGCACCTACTACATCGTTGCTTTCTGTCAATCGTTCTGCTGCTTCACACAATGCCGTTTTCAACTCAAGGTTCTTCTTGAAGTCGTAAGCACGGAATTCGTTATTGAGCTTCAATGTGTCGTAGTATTTCTCTACGTTCACCTGATAGGTCTTCCAAAGTTCTGTATTCTTTTCTGCAGGAACATCTTTGATGCTGTTCCATTCTGTTTGAAGTGCACGGAATTCGTTGTACGATTTATTAACCTCATCAGGATTGTCGAGAATCACTTTGATTTTCTCGATAATCTGCAGTTTCCTCAAGTAGTTTTGTTCTTTCTGCTGCTCTAATGCTTTGTGTTGGGCGGCACGCTTTTCCCTGATGATATTCATCTCTTCCTTGAACAATTGTTCTGTAGGGTCGATGACTGGTGTGTATGCTTCTGGATTGCCTCCTTCATCAACATATTGTTTGTAGGCAGCCTCTCCTTCTGTCTTGAGGATGCGGTAGAAATGGCTTTTTAGGGTATCTACTTCCTGACGGTTAACCTCTTCATCGCTTCCTGCGATTTCCTTTAAACGCTCAATGATTCCTTCTTTCGTGTTCGGAATCTGCAACTCAGCTTCAGGTTCAGCCTTTGACTCAGTCTCAATTTCCGGCTCCACCTTTGGTTCAGGTTCTGGTTCGGCTTCTGGCTCTACCTCTGGTACAGTTTCTGCCTCAGGTTCTGGTTCGGCTTTTGGCTCTACCTCTACCTCTGGTACAGTTTCTGCCTCAGGTTCGGCTACTTCTGTAGGTTGTTGTTCTACTGGCTGTTCTTGTTCTACTGCTTCTGTGGCTACAACTTCAGTTGCTGTAGTTGCTTCTGTATCAACTTCTTTTTGTTGGATTACAGGTTCATTGTTTACTAATTCTTCCATTTTGTATTATTTTTAGTTATTATTTTTCATTATCCTAATAATTCGTTCATGGTGTAGATATATACAACCGCCATTGGAATGGCAAGAAGTGAACTGTCAAACCGGTCGAGCATTCCTCCATGCCCAGGCAGAATCTTACCTGAATCTTTGATGCCTAACTTTCGTTTTATCAGCGATTCTACCAAGTCTCCCCAAGTGCCAAATCCTATGACAACAATGGATAGACCTGCCCACGCAAGCCGATTGGGTAACTCCTCTACAGCAAAACTCTGATTGAACGTAGCAATTACTTGTGATGCTCCGATAGCAATCACAAAGGCTGCGATACATCCTTCCCACGATTTCTTGGGTGAAATGCGGGGGAACAATCTATGACGTCCCAACCAAGTGCCAAATCCATAGGCAGCTGAGTCGCCAAACCAGATGAAGATAAACACCGACAGTACGAATACGGGGTTGTAAACCACACCATATTTTACTGAGATAAACGACAGGGTGTTGAGTAATGCAAATGGTAGAGCGATGTATAGTTGTGACATCATGGTGAAAGCCCAGTTCATCAGCACATTGTTTTTAGGGAAATAGAGTTCCACAATCAACAGATACACCAGCGTAATCAAGTACGGAATAAATATCTCCGCACCTGTAATATTGGCGTTGAATGCCATGATTGCACCAAACAGATACACAGACGCTACGGTCGTTATCAGACGATTGACTTGGCAGCCTTGGTACTTGTTCATAAGTGAGCAGAACTCCCATGTTGTCGCTCCTGAAAAGAGGGCAAACAGAATACCATAACTGATAGGATGCCAAAGAATGCATCCTACGACAACTGCTACGAATGTCAGTCCTGTAATGGTGCGTATGATAAAAGTACTATTCATGTTCACTATTTACTTTTCTCTATTTGCTCTTCATTCTTCACTTTCTCTCTTACCACCCAAACAACGTTTGCTCTTGTGGGTTTGTGGCGGTTTTATCTCCCTCACTTGCCTGCTGTTGAGGCTCAGCATCTTGTGTGTTGTCAGCTGGCGCTGTTGCTGGTTCAGGTTGGGATGTGGGTTCTATGGGGTCAATCAGCTCGAAAGGCTCCATCGTGTCTGTTTCGTCATACACTACATCTTCTGCAGAGGGAGTCTCATAAGTGGTGACTTTCAACTCGTGAAAGGGTTTTGGCTCATGTTTCTCCTCTTTGGGCTTTCCTTCCGATTCCTTAGCTCCTCCTGCATTCTTGTCTTCCGTCAGTTCGCCGTTCTTTGCTTTTTCCACGACAGCTTCAACCACTTTCTTGCGGATAAATTCTTCGTTTTCTGCACTATGGTCAGTACCGTAAGTGTTATCGAGCGGTTGTTGGTTTGCGTTGGCAGCAAGGATTTCTTCTGTTCGCGATACCCAAGGACGTTTGCCGAAGATGCGTTCTACGTCTTCTGCATAGATCACTTCTCTGTCAATCAGCAGTTGTGCTAATGCTTCGTGTCCTTCTTTATGCTCGCGCAGAATTTGCTTTGCACGTTCGTACTGCTCAGCAATCAGTTTCTTCACTTCTTCGTCAATCAACTGAGCAGTATGGTCGCTATATGGTTTGGTGAATGAATACTCATCGTTGTTGTAGTAGCAAAGGTTTGGCAGCGAGTCGCTCATGCCGGCATAGGCAATCATGCCATACGAACGCTTTGTGACTTTCTCTAAATCGTTCATCGCACCAGTTGATATTCTGCCGATACACAGGTCTTCTGCGGCACGACCTCCGAGGGTGGCACAGATGTCGTCCAACATCTCTTCCTTCGTGGTGATCTGTCGCTCCTCAGGCATATACCATGCTGCACCAAGTGCCTGTCCTCTTGGAACGATGGTCACTTTAACCAAAGGATTGGCATACTGACAGAACCAACTGATAGTTGCATGTCCTGCTTCATGGAGGGCAATAGCACGCTTCTCTTCTGCTGTCATCACCTTGGTCTTTTTCTCCAAACCACCAATAATACGGTCTACAGCATCCAAGAAACATTGTTTGTTGACCCATGTGCTGTTATTCCGGGCAGCAATCAATGCGGCTTCATTGCAGACATTTGCAATATCCGCACCGGAGAATCCTGGGGTTTGACGAGCCAACATGTCTACATCGACCGTTTCGTCAATCTTAATAGGACGCAAGTGTACGTTGAAGATGGCTTTTCGCTCATTGAGATCAGGTAGGTCTACGTGTATCTGTCTATCAAAACGACCTGCACGCAGTAATGCCTTATCGAGCACGTCAGCACGGTTCGTGGCTGCGAGGATAATGATACCGCTATTCGTGCCGAATCCGTCCATCTCCGTGAGTAACTGGTTCAGCGTATTTTCACGTTCGTCGTTACCTCCTATGCTTGCTTTGTTGCCTCTGGCACGTCCTATAGCATCAATCTCATCGATGAAGATGATACATGGTGACTTTTCCTTTGCTTGTTGGAACAGGTCTCTCACACGGCTGGCACCTACACCTACGAACATTTCTACGAAGTCTGAACCTGACATTGAGAAGAACGGAACATCAGCTTCGCCAGCAACTGCTTTTGCAAGCAGAGTCTTACCTGTTCCTGGAGGACCTACCAGCAAAGCTCCCTTTGGAATCTTACCCCCCAATTCGGTGTATTTCTTCGGATTCTTCAGGAAGTCTACTATCTCATGTACTTCGCGTTTGGCTTCTGTCTGTCCGGCCACGTCCTTGAAGGTAATCTTGGTAGTGGTACCATTCTGGTCGAACAATTTCGCTTTCGACTTGCCAAAGTTGAAGATGCCGCCTCCGAGACCTCCACCTCCCATGCGGCTCATGATAAAGAACCAAAATACCACCAACAGGATGAGGGGACCTATCTGAATCAGAATATTCCACAACGTATTGTCGTCGCGTTCATAACTTACTTTTCCGTCGAACTTACCATGTACGCGTGCTGAGTCAATCTTGTTCTCAAGACTGCTGACTGAGCCGAATTCCACTTGTGGAACACGAAGGTTTTGTTGTTTGCTTACATCTCCATAGATATATTTCTCTCCCTTGGCATCTACGCTGAATTTCAGCGTCAGATAGTCCTTGTTGACAAGAATCTCCTTCACGTATCCACTATCCAGACATGCCTGAAAGTCGGTATAAGCCAGTTGTTTTGATGGGGGATTGTTTGATTTCGTCAGGAAAACATAAGCAACTCCCGCTAATAAGAATAAGTACAACCAGCTTAGATTAAATTTGGGTTTACGCATCTTGTTCGATGCATTATTATTGTTTGTTTCTTTTGCCATTTCAACTTTTAATTTTCAACTTTTATCTCCCCCTAAAGGGGGCTGAGGGGTCTTAATCAAGATTTGGGATGTCTGTCAGGTCTGCATCTTCCCACAGGTTGTCGATATCATAGAATTGCCGACATTCAGGCACAAACACATGTACCACGATATCAGCATAATCCATTGCAATCCAAAGGTTGTTGCGCTGCCCGTCTACAGTAAGTGGACGTGCGTCACGCTTCTCGCGCATCATATCGCCTACGGATTCCGCGATAGCATGTACTTGAGTAGGTGTGTTTCCTTCGCAAATTACCAGATAATTGCATATCGTGTCGTCAATTTTCGATAGGTCGACCACACGAATATTCTTTCCCTTCTTTTCTTGAATACCGTCGACGACGGTCTTGACAAACTTGTTCAATCTCTTCATTCTTTCTAATTTTGCGACAAAGATAGTAAAAATCGGTTGAATTGCAAAATAAATTTATATTTATTTTCATTTGACTCCGTCGATTTAAAAAAATCCGAGGCGTATTTTATCTTCAATGCAGTCAAAGATAGCAAAAAAAGACAGGGAACTTAGTCATAAGTCCCCTGTTGGTTTGTTCATTATATCTGTGCTATTTACTTCATTACAACTTGATTCTGCTGGTGAGCATGATATAGCCCACGCGACGATCGAATCCAGTTGCTTTCTCATAATCTTTAGAGAAGAAGTTGTGTAATGGAGTCGAGATTTGTAACAGAAACTGCCTATTATCATCGGGTGAGAATGAATAAGCAACGTCAAAACCAAAACCGCCACGTAGCATATCCTTGTTAGCACCTGCCATCCTACCTCCACAACCGGTAAGGACGTCATAGAAAGCACCCAATTCAACGGCGTGTTCATCGCCCTTGCCTGCAATCAGACCCAAGCGTGGTTGGAAATAGTAACCACGAATGCTGTTGAACTGCTTGAATACGACTTCCTGGCTCTTATAGAAAGCGCCTGCATAGACTCCGATAAAAGATGGTTTCCACGATGCATCGATACCTATTCCATAGTCTCCTGGGTTCTTGAATGGGTTGCCGAAGGCACGATGATATGGGCAATAAATTTCTGTCATACCTCCGAATCCCTCTTTCTTAACTCCAAATGGGAAAACGAGATCTGCGGTAGGAATGATTCGGTCGGCTAAATCCGAATCTTCTCCGTCTAATATGACTTCCTTTGTTGTAACTGTCACAGCATCAAAGATGAGTGTTGTAAAATAGTTGGTCGACCAAGCACGTGTGTTGAATGTCCATTCGCTTTGGGCCGATACATTGGCAGCAAAGATAAGTGCCAATACGATAGATGCTAATACTTTTTTCATTTCCCTAACGTCCTTATAATTTTTATTTTTTTTAATTTTTACATTTCCCTAAAAAATGATGGTGCAAAGGTACGACTTTTTTCTGGATCCCATCCCGGTTTACTTAAAAAAAGTGAAAAATATGCGCAATAAAACAGACTATTTTACGTTTTTATTAACATGAAGTGGTTTGAACGTATCAAAAATGTGAAGCTGTTACTGATTATTGTGGCAATCATTATTGCCATCGCTTCGTTGTTGACATCGAAATACTTGATTGACGACCTCAAGAAAGAGGAACTCAATAAGATGGAGGTGTGGGCAGAAGCGATGCGTTCGCTCAATCAGGCCGATGAGAATACCGACATCAACCTGGTGTTGAAGGTCCTGAACGGCAACAACACGATCCCTGTGGTAGTGCTAGATCGTGATGGCGATGTGCAGACTTCTCGAAACCTGGGAAAGGTGTTCAAAGCCGAAGAAGACTCTTTGCCCGAAATCAAATCGATGGCTCAAGCCATGAAGCAAGCTAATCAAACCATCCGGATCAACTTGGATGACGCAGACGACTACATCGAGATATGTTACGACGAATCGCTGATGTTGAAGCGTCTGGCGGTCTATCCCTATATACAATTAGGTGTCGTTATCATCTTTGTACTGATTGCACTTTTCGCCTTGTTCTCTTCGATGAAAGCCGAGCAGAATAAGGTGTGGGTAGGACTTTCGAAAGAAACGGCTCATCAGTTGGGTACACCTATCTCTTCATTGACGGCTTGGACAGAGGTGCTCCGAGATACATATCCTGACGATGAGATGCTGCCTGAGATGGAGAAAGATGTGAAACGTCTTGAGCGTATTGCCGAACGTTTCTCGAAGATTGGTTCGATACCTGAACCAAAAGAGGTGGACATCAAGGAGGTACTCAGCCGAGTGGTAGAATATATGGAGCGTCGTACATCGAGCAAGGTCATCATTACGACCCATTTCCCCGATCATCGTATCGAGGTTAAAATGGTGGCTTCGCTCTTTGAGTGGGTGGTCGAGAATCTGTGTAAGAATGCGGTAGATGCGATGAACGGAACAGGACGCATCGATCTGTATCTGCAAGACTGGGGCGATAGCGTCGTACTCGAAGTGACGGACACAGGTAAGGGTATGCCGAAGAGCCATTTCAAGTCTGTCTTCAAGCCAGGTTTCACCACGAAGGCTCGCGGTTGGGGCCTTGGGCTCTCGTTAGCAAAACGTATTGTAGAGGAATATCACAAGGGCAAGATATTCGTCAAATCTTCTGAGTTGGGGAAGGGTACGACTTTCCGCATCGAATTGCCCAAAGACCAATAAAGGTCAGCAACCCATTGAACATCAGTATTTCGTAGCCAAACTTGTACCCCGTCAGTTGCAAGGTGGCATAATCTATGACATAGCATAAGATAGGTGATGCAATTGCTACAAAAGGTACCCACTTGTTATTTAGCTGCCATTTTGTGAATATGCTGAACGCAAATAGTCCCAGCAACGGTCCATACGTATAGCTCACCAACGTATAAATCAAGTCCATCACGCTGCCGCTTCCTATAGCGTTGAAGGCCAACGTGCAAATCAGGAAGGCAATCATCACCAGCAGATGGACACGTTTACGGAGTCGCTCGTCGTACTCTTTCTGCAGGATATCAATACAGAACGAGGTGGTGAGGGCTGTCATCGATGAGTCGGCACTCGAGAACGCGCTTGCAACCACCCCGATACCAAAGCAAATCATTGCAGTCTGACCTAATGTGCCCGATAGGACGATATTCGCCAAGAGTGCATCTCCTTTTTCTGGAATCTCCATTCCGATTTGGCTGTAAAGCAGCAGGAGCAGGATACCGAGAGCCAGAAACAGCAGATTGACAGGCACGAACATCACTCCGTAGCTGCACATATCTTTTTGGGCTGCTCGCAGGTTCTTGCAGGTCAGGTTCTTCTGCATCATATCCTGATCCAGTCCTGTCATCACAATCACCACAAAGATGCCGCTGAGAAACTGCTTCCAGAATTGCTGTTTCGAGGTCCAGTCGCTGAATTCGAACATCTTGGCATGTGGATTGTTCCAGATAGCTGTCCAGGCATCCGCGAAAGAAAAATCAAGCTTTGCGCATACTTGGATAAGGATGATAACGAGTGCCGTCAATAAGATGAAAGTTTGTAATACATCTGTCCATACTAATGTTCGAATACCGCTTCTTCTTGTGTATATCCATATAAACAGTAACGTGATGATAGCCGTCACAGCGTATGGGATGCCATATTGGTCGGCTACACACACTTGCAGAATCTGCACCACGACATAGAATTTTGCGGCAGCACCCATTAGTTTTGAGATGATGAAGAACCAAGCACCCGTTTTGTAGCTAGTGTTTCCCAATCGGTGTTGCAGATAAGTATAGATAGAGGTAAGCCCCAACTTATAGTAGAGCGGAAGCAACACAAAAGCTACGATGACATAACCCACGATAAATCCCAGACACATCTGTATGTAGGTCATATCCGTCGTCATCACCCACCCAGGTACGCCGATGAATGTAACCCCACTGATGGAAGCACCAATCATTCCGAAAGCGACTAGCATCCAAGGAGATTTCCGTCCAGCCCTGAAGAATGCATCATTGCTGCCTTTTCCTGTGAGACGGGCAACTATCAGCAGGATTGCAAAATATATCAGGATTGCAATCAGCATTCAGACTCCCTCCTCACCTTCCTTAAAAACTCCACACATGCATCATGCTCGTTGGGGATGATACCGTCGAGAATCGCCTCCTTCATGGCGTTCTTCAGCATACCCACCTCGCGGCTTGGCTGCAAGCCAAACATCTGCATGATTTCCTCTCCGTCGACAGCGAACTTCATGTTGCGGATGCGATCCTTCTCCTCGATGGCAACTAACTTTTCCTTCACCAACGCGAAATTCTGACGGAACTGTCGTTTCCGTTCCTCATTTTTTGATGTGATATCCGCATTGCAGAGCAGCATCAGATCGTCGATATCGTCTCCTGCTTCGAACAGCAGACGTCGTACAGCCGAATCAGTTACTTCATCGTCAGCGATAGCGATAGGTCGCATGTGCAGCCCCACGAGTTTTTCCACATACTTCATCTTCTCGTTCATCGGCAGTTTCATCCTACGGAATATCTGCGGCACCATCTTTTCGCCTATGTAGTTATGGTTGTGGAACGTCCATCCCTGCACATTATCCCACTTCTTGCTCTTCGGTTTCCCGATATCGTGCAATATAGCGGCCCATCGAAGCCAGAGGGAAGACTCGGGGTCTGTCTGCTTCGCTACATTATCCAATACCTCCAATGTGTGATAGAAGTTGTCCTTGTGAGCACGTCCGTTTCTGCTTTCTATTCCCTGCAATGCATAAAGCTCCGGGAAGATAATCTCCAATAGTCCGCAGCGTTCCAAGTCGATGAACCCCTTCGATGGGGTAGGCGACATGATGATTTTGTTCAGTTCCTCTGCAATCCGTTCGCCAGAGATGATGCGGATACGTTCTTTGTTGCGTTCCAGCGCTTCGAACGTCTCATCTTCGATGTAGAAGTTCAGCTGCGTGGCAAAGCGGATGCAACGCATCATGCGCAAGGGGTCGTCGCTGAAAGTGATGTCTGGGTCAAGCGGTGTGGCGATGATGCCGTCCTCCAGGTCGTACAGCCCATCGAAAGGATCAACCAACTCACCAAACCTGTCGCCGTTCAGACACAGCGCCATCGCATTGATGGTGAAGTCCCTGCGGTTCTGGTCGTCCTCTATCGTGCCGTCCTCCACCACAGGCTTTCTCGAATCGTGACTGTAACTCTCCTTCCGTGCACCCACGAACTCAATCTCTATCCCGTTCCATTTCAGCTGTGCTGTCCCGAAGTTCTTGAATACCGCTAAGTGTGCCTTTTGTCCCGACCTGAGCATGTCGAAGTGTCCCAACTTCTTCTGCACCTCTGATGCAATGAGGCATCCTATGGGCGTCGTCTTGCTTCTCTCCCCCTCGGGGGAGTCAGAGAGGGGCTTTCTGATCACCACCACATCAATATCGTTGCTTGGGCGTTCCAAGAACAGGTCGCGCACATATCCCCCAATCACATAGCATTCCAGGCCGAGTTCGTCAGCCGTCTCAGATATCAAATGAAATATGTCTTTGTCGAGTGCTTGCCTCAACTCTTCGTCTGTCAGTAGTTTCATAAAATAAAATGCAACTGCAAAGGTACGAAAAAGTTAAGAGTTAGGAGTTAGGAGTTAGGAGTTTTTTGATTATTCACTCTTTTCTATTCACTTTTCCTTTAATTTTTCCAAAATCCGTGTCGCTTCTCTGCCTCGATGAAAATATAAACGGTAGCGAGCAACAGCACGATAAAGACAATCAACAGCCCTATGCTCCACAGCACCCGTTTCTTCCGGCTCTCCTTCCCGAATTTCGCGAAATAGGTGAGGTAGCGGTCGTTCTTCCATGCAAAGAAATATTGGAGCAGTAAACCAAGTCCCCAAATGACAATGATGATTAAAGCGAGATTACTGAACCACCAATCCCTGATGCTCCCACCCATATAGTACTCCAGGATACTGATGCATAGCAAAATGGGGAGAGCCTGCACGAGCGAAAAGAATCCATTTACGAAATACATCAGGTGACCGCTTGAAGGGTTGTCGTACACTTCCTCCGTCGTTTTCTTGATGGTTTCGGGGGTTATACCTTTTCTCTCATTTCTTCGTTTCATCGCAGGGAAAAGATTCATGAATGAATAGAGTGGATGCACAATCACATTCATGATGATTGGGTCTAAGATATAGCAACTGATAAAGTAGTGGATGCTATATGCTGCATAGTACACTCTGTTCCAGAATTCAATGAATTTGTCACTATTCATGTTGCAAAGGTAAGAAGAGTTTCTGACATACGCAACTAAATATCTGAAAAAAGCATTTTTATGTCATATTTTCTTTGAAAATATTTGGTAGTTTCCAAGAAATGTTGTATCTTTGCAGTTGATTTATAAATCCTATTTTCCCCACAAAGATACTTCAGAAAGCAAGCTCCACCAAGTCTATATCAACTCTATACCAACTCTATACCAAGTCTATGGTAACTCGCAGGTAACTCAAGGGTTTCTCATAGGCATCGCAAATGTATTTCATATATATCGAAGGAGTAGCTCTATTGTTAGTTATAGGCAAGTATATGTGGCTATATAGAGGCAAAGTGGAGGTAAGGTTGAATTGAAGTTGAGGAAAGGCTGGGTACGGTAGAAAATGTGTGGAAAATAATTATCAATAAAACGAAACGAAGATGGCAACGTATAAAGGAGGAAAAAAGAGTGGTAAAGAGGGGAACGTAATCCATAGTTCCTGGCACGGGCGTGAGTATACAAGGCGTATGCCTGAGTCGGTAGCTAATCCGCAGACAGAAGCACAGCAGGCGCACCGTAATGCTTTTGCCGAGATTTCCCGTCTTTCTTCGGCGATGAAAGCGGGACATGCGATTGGGCTTCACCACCTTGCTGTGCGTAACAAACTCAATAGTCACAGCATGTTCAAGCGTCTCAACAAGAACTGCTTCGATGATGACGGTATCGACTACCCCCGTATTTGTATTGCAAAAGGTTCGGTAGAACCTGCATACGTTATTTCTGCTGAAGTGAATGCACAAGGTGGTGTTCATGTGACTTTCCAAACCGATTCTATATCTCAGAACAAATCAGATGAGTTCTATCTCTTTGTGTTTTGTCCCGATCTGCACGAAGGCTATTGTGCAGAACCAGTCCTGCGCGCTGTTGGTGTGGTTGATGCCTGTATTCCAGAGAATTGGATGGGTCACCCTTTACATCTCTATGCCTTTATGAGAAGAAAGAAGAGTGGGAGTACATCAGATACGGTGTATGTGGGTCAGTTCAATACGAACGGTTAGGCTTTAATGTAGGTTTCTAATGGAGTATCATTTGTCTTTATATACAATCCATCTAAATCGTCTGACCTATAAAAACTATCAAGCCCATATTTGTCGTCGAACCTTTTTATATCGAAGCCTTCAAAAGGATGAAAAAAGTCTTGATCAAATACAGGCATTCCATTCCACACTCTTTCACACATTGGAATGATTGTCAGATGATATGTCTCCCCCTCTTTGATTTTGATTCCTTCCGATTTGACGGCTTTATTAACAACAGTAACAAGTTTATACAATTTCCCTTGATTTCTCATATAAATAGAATAGAGTTGCTTAGTGCTATCTGAAGGGCCTCTCATTACCATAGAAGTGTTTGTCCGTTTTGTCTTAGCATGTTCTTTCTTGATTTTCTCAATATAGAAATCTGCTGTCAAAACAGTATCATTCGTATGGGTTCGACCATACTCCATGAAGGAGGATTCAAGCCTATTCAATGCTCCATTCTCCCCTTCTTGACAATACATGGTTTGTAACAGACAAACGCTCAATAATATTAATACGATTCTCTTCATAACTATTTTACTTATAATCATATTCTACAACTTTATCAAATTTGAAAGGTTCGTTAGAATGTATGCTAGGGTCACGCCATTTTTCGTATATTTTACCTGCACCTTTGGGAACATAGAAGGTACACTGTCCTGTTTTAACACAAAATAGGATGTCCCCATTTGGATTTGAACTTTGAAGATATATTTTTTTCAAATTATTACATCCTAGGAATGCTTGTGAGTCAATTCTCACATAGGATTTGGGGAAATACACGCTTTTCAGATTTTTACAGCCATAAAACGTATAACCAGGGATTTGTTCAACGCCTTCAGGAATTGATATACTGCTAATATTTTTACAATATTCGAACGCACCCCAAATAATAACTTTGACGGTATTAGGAATTGTGACTTCCATGATATCCTTTCGACAGCAGATAAGAGTGTCAATTTCTTTTGTATATAAGATGCCGTCTATTACTGTGAAATAGGGATTATCTTCGCTGACACTTATCTTAGTGAGTTTTGGGCAACTAGTAATATTCTTTTTATAATTCTCCCCTATTGATGTCAAAGATTTACCTATACTAATCTTTGTGAGATTTGTGCATCCGGATAATGAATTCCATCCCATTGAAACGACGGAGTCTGGAATCTTTATGGCATGTAAGCTTTTGCACTCCATAAAAGCTTCCCGGCCAATAGTAATAACAGAGTTTGGAATAGATACTTCCTTTAGCTCTTTACAGCCAGAGAATGCAAAATCAGCGATATGGCGTACAGTATTGGGGATTTCAACGGTTCCTTTTCGCTGTTTGGCACAGAAAATCAATGTGTCAAGATCTCTTGTGTACAGGACATCCTGAATGGCACAATAATTTGGATTATCTTCACCAACGGTAATATGGACATTTGGAAGTGCAAGCCACCCGATAAATTTAACAGAATTGGGTATATATAAAAGGGATAATGTTAAACAGTTACTAAAAGCACGCTCTCCGATAGATTGAAGGGCATCAGGAAATATGACCTTTTTTAATTCTAAGCAATTTTGGAAAGCACGTTCTCCGATAGATTGAAGGACATCAGGAAATATGACTTCTTTTAATTCAGAACAACCTACGAATGCAAGTTTGCCAATAGATGTTACTCCATCTGTAATGATTACTTTCTTTATCCTAGAACGATATTGCTGCCAAGACACATTTGATTCTTCAAAATCCTCCATAGGTCCTTCGCCGCTGATGGTTAATACTCCGTCATCGTCCAGTTCCCATTTGACACTCTTGGCGACATTCTTTCCACATGTGCCACTTGTTATGATGTTTGCACTTGTGCTGATTGAAAAGAACAGCATAGAAAGCAATAATGTGATTAATCTTATTCGTTCCATATTCGATTTGTTTTTGAGTGTTCGTTTATTTCTTTTTCTTTTGCTTCTAATTCTTCTAACCGTCTATAAAAAACGCTATCACCGTCCGTCTCATGTGTATATCTTATTTCATTGTCAATATCTTCTTGATCAGGAACAGTATAATCCAATTTTAATGACTCTATGTAATCATCATATTGTTTTGTGTTTGTAGAATCCTTAAGAATATATCCAACGCTGAAAAATGAACTGTATATACGTACTGTCCTATCTCTCCACGCAATTCCCTCATTATCAATTCCACGAAAATCTAATGTGTCTTTATAAGGAAGAAAAGCTTCATAAAATACATCTCTAAAACGACGTAAAGAATCTACGGCATTGACGGAAGATACAATATGTGAATAGTTCACAAACCTTTTTTTTGTAGTTACATAAATGATTGAGGAATCATTGTAGGCATATATGATTCCAGCGAACGTACCACCATCATCGTGAAACGATACATTCTTGGTAACCGGGATGTCTATCGACCATATGAAATCGCATGAATAGGCATAAAATTTTCCGCTAGTATAGGGAAAATGATAGCCCTTTAAATATGCTGGCCGGTGTACAGCACAAGAAAAGATAACGAACAGAGTCAGAATGCTAAGAATATATACCAATCGTTTCATACCTTTTGTATTTTATTTGTTTTCGACTGCAAAGTTAGGGAAAATGCCAAAAACCACCAAGAAAATTAGTTGACAAAAAATTTACATTTTTCGAGCGTTTGCCCGAAAAATTTACAAAAAATTTACAAATCGGCTTCACAGATGCCTGTGGGCGTGTTTTTCAAACAACGACTTTTTGGGGCGTTTAAGGAGGGAAAAAATGCAGAAAATGATGCTGATGTTACATGTGTGCAAGTATGTTACATAATTGATAGTTGCATTTCTTATTGGAGTTGTGCGGATTTCCGGTAGCCCATACCCGTAACGTGGCAGATGAGTTGTCCTGTTTGGTTGGTTACTCGGACTTCGACGGAGGGAATCTTATGGTGGTTGGCTACTTGAACGGCTTCGGCTCGAAGGTGGTCGCCTTCGTGGGCGCTCGAAACATACATGATGCTGTTGCTGATGCCGAAGGTGAGTTGGCCGCTATAGTTCATCAGGGCGGCGATAGCGAGGTCGGCGAGGGTAAATAAGGCTCCTCCCTGACATACATTGCCGCCATTGAGATGGTCGGCTGTCACAGTCATTTCGGCTACTGCATGATGTTCGTCAACTTCTGTAAGCTGGCACCCTGCGTGGGCTGCGAAGCGGTCGGTTCGATTCAGTAATTCTTGTATGTCCATTCTTGCTCGATTTTACATTTTGGTTGCAAAGGTACGCATAAGATTGAAATCAGCAATAGTTTTTTCTAAAAAGTACAACAAAATTTGGCTATATTATAAATAATGTGTAAATTCGCAGCGGAAAGAAACTCATTTAGAGTTTAGTGGGGTGGAGAAGAATGGAAGGGAATGGAAAAGGAGTTAAAGGGAAACTTTAGTTCGACGGAGTCAATTGAAGGGACGATAGCATAGGGTGTTTGCAGACATTCCTTCGACAAGCTCTGGATGTATCGTCCTTTTAACTTCCAAGCGGTCAAGGACCGCGATAACTTCCCTTTAACTTCCCTTCAAAGCCGTCAAGAATAAAGTTGAAGTCTAAAAAATGGATGATATGAAAAAAATATTGATAGTTGCTGTAGTTTTTTTTGCAGTATGTGCGTCATATGGTCAAACCAATGTCGAGGTGATGGAGATGATAGAGAAGGTGAACGACCATTGGCAGGCAACTCGTACTCCGCAATGCAGGGGATTCTGGGACAACGCAGCGTATTTCACAGGCAATCAGGCGGTATATGAGTTGACGAAAAAGAAGGAGTATCTGGATTATGCCTTAGCGTGGGCGGAATATAATCACTGGAAGGGTGCTACCCAGACGGATAAATCGAAATGGGAATATGCAACGTATGGTGAGGATATGAACCATGTACTCTTTGCTGACTGGCAGATTTGCTTTCAGGTGTATATCGACTTGTATAAGTTGGAACATCGGGCTGAAAGGCTGCAGCGCACGCTCGAGGTGATGATGTATCAGGCGAAATCGAAGGAAGCAGATTACTGGTGGTGGTCGGATGCCCTATACATGGGACTCCCCATCTTCTCGAAGCTCTACACGGTGACTCACAACGAGCGGTTGCTGGACAAGCAGTATGAGTGTTTCAAGTGGACGGACGACCTGCTGTGGGACAAGGACCAACATCTGTATTACAGGGACGGCAAGTATGTGTGGCCGAAGGTGAAGACGGCTTGCAACGAAGGCAAGAGCTTCTGGGCACGAGGCGACGGATGGGTGCTGGCAGGACTGGCAAAGGTGTTGCAGGACCTTCCGAAAGACTGCAAATACCGACCCTTCTACGTGCAACGGTTCCAGCAACTGGCGAAAGCGGTAGCTGAGTGCCAACAGCCAGACGGATACTGGACGCGCTCGATGCTCTGCGAGGCTGATGCTCCAGGATATGAGACGAGCGGAACGGCGTTCTTCACGTACGGAATGCAATGGGGGGTGAACAACGGATTGCTCAACGCTAAGGAGTTCAAACCTGTGATTGACAAGGCGTGGAAGTATCTCACTACAATCGCTCTTCAGCCAGATGGCGGAATAGGGTATGTGCAGCCGATAGGCGAGAAACCCGACCCGACCCGCATCGCAGATGCCAAGTCGCAACATCCATTCGGCACAGGAGCATGGCTCCTCGCAGCATGTGAATATTATAAATCATTAAAATAGTAGAACAATGAAAGAATTTTTAAAGTACACATTGGCCACAATCGTTGGCATTCTTCTCTTAAGCCTTATCATAGGCATCTTCTCTCTGTTGGCACTCTCAGGACTGGCATCAATGTCCTCTGTATCTGAACCTATTGAGAG
Organism: Bacteroidaceae bacterium; assembly: GCA_017615245.1. Classification (GTDB taxonomy): domain Bacteria; phylum Bacteroidota; class Bacteroidia; order Bacteroidales; family Bacteroidaceae; genus Colivivens. The sequence continues at coordinate 19,228 of JAGAAL010000001.1, read as the reverse complement.
CAATTCAGTAATGTTGATTAACTTGGACGGTTCGCTGGACGAGCGTTCTGTGGATAATCCGTTTGCGGAATTAATGGGTAGCAGTAGTGAAAGTCTGGGTCTGAATGATCTGCTGACTGCCATCAAGAGCGCAAAAGAAAATGATGATATCAAGGGTATCTATCTGAAAGTGGGCAGCTTCAGCGGTGGTACACCTGCAATGTTGCAGGAACTGCGTGATGCGCTGGTTGACTTCAAAAAGGATGGTAAATTCATCGTATCGTATGCCGACGACTACGGACAGGGTGCTTATTACCTCTGTAGTACAGCCGACTCGCTGCTGATTAACCCGGAAGGTATGGTTGAACTGGCTGGTATGTCGCTCTCGACGATGTATTACAAGAACCTCATGGCGAAGATTGGTGTGAAGGCTCAGGTGTTCAAAGTGGGTACATATAAGTCGGCTGTAGAACCTTATCTGCTCGACGATATGAGCGAACCTAACCGTGAGCAGCTGACCGTATTGAGTGACGAAATCTGGGACGAAATGCTGGACGACATCAGCAAGTCGAGAAAGCTGTCGAAGGAGAAACTGGATGCACTCGTAGATAGCGGTATGATGCTGAAGGATACGAAGTACTACGTGAAGAACAAGATCGTGGACAAGCGGGTATTTGCCGACGAAATCTCTGCTGTGATTTCAAATATGATGAAGGACGACAAGAATAAGGAGGGCAAATATAACGAGGCAAAGTTCGGTAATGTAGCGAAAGCTGCGAACAACTCTCCAAAGAGCATGAGCGGCGATATCGTAGCAGTTTACTATGCAACAGGTGAAATCGTGCAGGAAGAGTCTCCAACTTCATTCGGCTCTGATGAAATGATTGTTGGTAGCAAGGTATCAGAGGATTTGCTCAAGTTGGCGAAAGACGACGATGTAAAGGCTGTTGTACTCCGCGTGAATTCTCCAGGTGGTAGCGCATTCGCTTCTGAACAAATCTGGCATCAGGTGATGAACATTAAGGCAAAGAAACCAATCATTGTTTCTATGGGTGGTTATGCAGCTAGCGGAGGTTACTATATTTCTTGTGCGGCAGACTGGATTGTAGCAGAGCCAACAACCCTCACAGGCTCAATCGGTATCTTTGGTATGTTCCCAGATGCAAGCGAGCTGATGAACGACAAGTTGGGTCTGAATGTGGCAACGGTGAAGACGAACGAATATGCAGACTTCGGAGGTTACTATCGTCCATTCAACGAAAACGAGAGTGCGTTGCTGCAGGGATACATCAATCGTGGCTACGAACTCTTTACGAAGCGTTGTGCTGACGGACGAGGAATGTCTCAGGATTCAATCAAGGTAATTGGGGAAGGACGTGTGTGGACAGGCGTTCATGCAAAGAAATTGGGACTTGTTGACCAACTCGGTAACCTTGATGATGCAATCGCTGTAGCAAAGAAAAAGGCAAAGATTAAAGAGTGTACAGTGAAGACCTATCCGGTTCAGAAGTCATTCTTCGAGCAGATTATGGACAAGACTTCTGAGAGCAGTATTGCTGAGGCACAGATGAAGCAGAATCTGGGTGAGTTCTATGACATCTATCGTTCGGCAAGAGACCTCCAGAGCAAAGACAGAATACAGGCAGCATTGCCATATCGTCTGAAGTTTAACTTATAAGCAACATAGGTCCAGGTGTTCCGTAGGGCGGAATGCCTGGACTGACTTGTTATGTATAGTCTGTTACTACCATTAGCGTGGATATATGATGGGGTGACATCGGTGCGCAACTTCATGTATAATCATAGGATTCTGAAAACGAAGTCCTATGATTTACCCATTATATGTGTAGGCAATCTGACGGTAGGCGGTACAGGCAAGACACCCCATACGGAGTACTTGATTCGGCTGCTTCAGCGGGAAGGATATAAGGTGGCGGTACTAAGTAGAGGCTATAAACGGAAAACACAAGGATTTATGTTGGCTACAGCAACCTCGACAGCAGCAGATATAGGCGATGAACCCTATCAGATGAAGTCGAAATTCCCCGACCTGATAGTTGCTGTGGATGCGGACCGCTGTGAGGGTGTGGAACGTCTGATGAATGGCAAGGAAACCGCTGATGTGGATGTGATTCTCTTGGATGATGCCTTCCAGCATAGACGAATAAAGGCGGGACTGAACATCGTATTGGTGGACAGTAATCGGCCGATAGATAAGGATTATCTGTTGCCAGCAGGACGACTACGTGAGAATGCAGGAGGGCTGAAGCGGGCAGATGTGGTGATGGTGACGAAGCTGAATGGGGAGTTGGACGAAGTGTCTGTACGAGAATATCGGGAAAGACTGTGTATTCAAGACTTTCAGCAGTTGTATTTTACCAGATTCCGCTATGGGGATTTGTACCAAGACGAGAAAATCATCCCGCTGAGTCAGTTGAATCAGTATCGTGTGCTGATGGTGACAGGTATTGCTGACGCTACGCCGATGGAGCAGATGCTAAAGGAGCAGACAAACGTAACAACGATTCAGTTTGACGACCATCATGCTTTCTCTCCACAGGATTATGAACGCATCGAAGCAGCCTATCAGCAATTACCAGATGACAAACCAAGTATCGTGGTAACAACCGAGAAGGACAAAGCGAGACTGGATTTGAGCCAGTTGACTATCAAGAAAAAGGTGTACACCTTACCGATTGAGGTGGAGGTGTTGCAACAAGCAGAAACAATCTTTAACCAACAAATATTAGACTATGTACGCAAAAATTCAAGAAACAGCAACGTTCCTCAAGGAACGGATGACAAGTAAGCCGGAAACAGCCATCATTCTGGGTTCCGGACTGGGACATCTCGCAGACGAAATCGAGGTGGAAACAGAAATCTCTTATAGTGAAATACCCAATATGCCTGTATCAACCGTAGAGGGACATAGTGGGAAAATGCTTTTTGGTAAGTTGGGTGGTAAGGAAATCATTGCGATGCAAGGTCGTTTCCACTACTATGAAGGCTATTCGATGAAGGAAGTAACCTTTCCCGTACGTGTGATGTACGAGCTGGGTATCAAGAACCTGTTTGTCAGCAATGCTGCAGGAGGTATGAATCCTCTCTTCAGCGTGGGCGATCTGCTGGTGTTGAAAGATCATATTAACATGTTCCCAGAGCATCCGCTGAGAGGAAAGAATTTCCCTACTGGTCCACGTTTCCCAAGTATGCATCAGGCATATGACCCTGAGTTCATCAAAATCGTAGAAGAGGCAGCCGACCGATTAGGCATTAAGATCTTTAAGGGCGTATATCTTGGTACGCAAGGCCCTACTTTTGAAACTCCAGCCGAGTATCGTATGTTTAGAGGTATGGGAGCTGATGCAGTAGGTATGTCGACTGTGCCAGAGGTGATTGTGGCCGTTCATTGCGGTATTCGTGTCTTTGGTATCTCTGTCATCACGGATTTGGGTGGTTTCGATCAGGCTGTCAGTGTGAGTCACGAAGAAGTACAGGCTGCTGCTGATGCAGCCCAGCCACGCATGACTGCATTGATGAAAGAATTGATTAAAAAAGTATAGGAATGAAGATAGAGGAGTTAGGAGAATTCGGCCTGATTAAACATCTTACGTCAACTGTGAAGCTGCAGAATCACTCTACTCAGAAGGGAGTGGGAGATGATTGTGCAGTGTTACACTATCCGCAAGAGAAGGATGTACTGGTAACGACAGACTTGTTGTTGGAAGGTGTACACTTCGACTTGACTTATGTGCCCTTGAAACATCTGGGATATAAGTCGGCGATGGTGAACTTTAGCGATGTGTACGCGATGGGTGGAATGCCTCGACAAATTACGGTCAGTCTGGGTATCAGTCAGCGTTTCTCAGTAGAGGACATGGAGGAATTCTACAATGGTCTGCAACTAGCTTGTGAGGCACATGGTGTGGATATTGTGGGAGGAGATACCACCAGTTCGATGACGGGACTCACCATCAGCATTACCTGTATTGGTGATGTAGAGAAAGGTAAGGCTGTCTGTCGTGATGGAGCCAAACAAGGAGACCTGATTTGTGTGACAGGTAATTTGGGTGCTGCTTATATGGGCCTACAGTTGTTGGAGCGCGAGAAGGCGGTCTATTATCAGCAGTTGCAGGAGCATCATGGCAACGAAACCCTTGAGATGGCTCAGCCGGACTTTGCTGGTAAGGAGTACTTGTTGGAGCGTCAGTTGAAGCCTGAAGCACGACGTGATATTATCCTGAAATTGCAAGAAAAGGGCATCCAACCTACATCAATGATGGATATCTCGGATGGATTGTCGAGCGAATTGATGCATATCTGTGAGCAAAGCAACTGTGGATGCAGAATCTACGAAGAACATATCCCTTTGGATTATGAAACAGCCTCGCAGGCTGAGGAATTCAACATGAATGTAACGACATGTGCGTTGAATGGAGGGGAGGATTACGAACTCTTGTTTACAGTAGCTTTGACAGACAAAGAGAAGATAGAGAAGTTGGAAGATGTGCGTATGATAGGATATATCACTAAAGCGGAAGACGGCAAAGTGCTGATTACGCGTGACGGTAGTGTGTTTGATTTGAAGGCACAAGGATGGAACCCTTTGAAGAATGAATCGTAGGTTCTTTTTTGTTACCCTTAATAGTAACAGATTTTCTCCTTAATGGAAAAAACAATTCCCGTTTATTGGAATCAAAAATTGTATAGGTGGTGAGCCCTGATGTATTTAAGTACGTCAGGGTTTATCTTTCTCAGTTTTTTGTGCTTGCGAATGTCTGTGCTGCTGATATCGTACAAAAGACTGTCTACTATCGTGACAGAAGATTCTTCTGGTGCAGTAGAAATATCAATAGGGTAATTGGGACGTGGATAAATCAGAATGGGGTAGGTGCTGAGGATATCTGTAGCATGGTACCAGCGAGGGAAGTTTTCCCAATTGTCCGCTCCTATCACCAAATGGAACTGGTGTTGTGGATATTGCTCTGAGAGTAGTGTGAGTGTAGTGTAGGTGTAAGAAGGAATGGGTAGATTGCGTTCGAAGTCACTCACTCGAATGCCTTCCATCTCTTGTGTCGCAAGTTGCGCCATCGCAAGCCGATCTTCATAGGGCGCAGCATCAGGCCCTTTATGTGGATTCTGAGGTGAAACCATCAACCACACCTCGTCTACAATCTGTTTTTCAACTAAAGACTGCGCCAACGAGGTGTGTCCGATGTGGATGGGGTTGAATGTTCCTCCGTAAATTGCAATACGCATGGAATTCAATGACTTATTAATAGTTATAATTCCTGCTGGTTGAGAAAATTCTTGACTAATTCAAGCACTTCTGATTTGGCAATTGCTAAATCATCATTGATGACAGTCTTGTCGAAAAAAGGAGCTTGGCTGATTTCGTATTCTGCTCTTGCAATACGCTGGTCAATCACCTCTGCGCTATCTGTGCCGCGTTTTTCCAGACGATTACGCAGTTCTTGTATGCTGGGCGGCATGATGAAGATACTAAGTGCCTCATCTCCAAAATGGTTCTTGATATTGATGCCTCCATTGACGTCTACATCGAAGATTACGTTTTGCCCTTGGGCAATCTGCTTCTCGACCTGCGATTTCAGGGTGCCATAAAAACAACCGGCATAGACTTCCTCGTATTCGATGAAGTCGTTGTTTGTAATATGGGTGCGGAAATCTTCCACAGAAGTGAAGAAATACTCTACACCATTTTTCTCTTTCCCACGAGGAGAACGTGTTGTTAAAGAGATGGAGAAATGCATGTTGAGGTCTTGTTCCATCAAGTATTTTACAATGGTGGACTTGCCTGTGCCAGAGGGCGCTGCAATGATGAAAAGTTTACCTTGTTGCATGGTTTACAATACGTTTAGCACTTGTTCTTTAATCTGTTCAAGCTCGTCCTTCATCTTGACGACAATATTTTGCATTTCTGCTTGATTGGATTTGCTGCCAGTTGTGTTGATCTCTCTACCCATTTCCTGTGCAATAAACCCAAGTTTTTTGCCTTGCCCATGACCAGTTGCCATCGTTTCGGCAAAATACTTGATGTGGTTGGTTAGGCGCTGTTTTTCTTCTGAAATGTCGAGTTTCTCAATATAGTAAATCATCTCTTGTTCAAGTCTGTTGTTGTCGTAGTCGATACCAATGAATTGAGTGAGATTGGCTACGATGCGCTGACGAATCTTTTCGGTACGTTCCTTTTCGAATGGTTCAATACTTGCTAACAAAGCAGAGATGTTGTCGATTTTTTCCTGGAACTTTTTTGCTAAAGCCACACCTTCCTGTTTGCGGAATTCAACCAAATTGGCAACAGCCTCTTTGACAGCAGCGAAAACAATTGCCCATTCTTCGTCAGACAGTTCTTCTATTTCTGTGCGCGTAAGCACTTCTGGCATACGAAGAAGTGTTTTCATCCATTCGTTTGCGGTCTGGAGCCCTGACATGTCGAGGTTTAAAGTGGCAGCCAATTCCTTGATTTGTTTGTAATAATCTAAAACCAATGCGGTGTTGATGGGTGTGGCGCTTTGTGTTTCGTCTTTTTCAATCCAAAGGACAAAATCTACTTTGCCTCGCTCAAGTTCGGCTGCGATATAGTTACGTATCTCTATTTCTTTCTCACGATAAAGAGGGGCGATACGTGTTGATAAATCGAGTGCTTTTGAGTTGAGCGATTTGATTTCAACATGAATCTTTTTCCCATTGAAATTTGCTACGCTTTTTCCGTAGCCAGTCATTGATAATATCATATGATGTATGTCTTTTTGCGAGTGCAAAGTTAAGAAATTATATGTAAATATAATAGGTGAACTGTTGAAAAATACCCCAAAATAGGCTCAAAAACACAAAATTCAAACAATTTACATCGTTTTTTAGCAATTTTTTAGAAAAAAGTGTTTGCCGTTAATATAAAATGTGTATCTTTGCAACGATTTTGGGCAGTTATAATGTCCCGTGTTTTAAATTAACGACTGATAATATTACAAATAGTTACTAAAATAATTTTTTAATTAAACAAAAATCAAACAAAATGAAGAAATTTCTTACTTCCGTTTTCATGCTTTCAATGGTGTTGTTTAGCATGAGTGTATTCGACTCTTGTAAGGATTACGATGAGGATGAGTACAACGATTTGTTAATTCAGTTTAACAAAAACGATGCAAATCTGAGAACTTGGATTGCCACAAATTATGCTACAATTGCTCAGTTGAGAGATTCAATCGTAGCAGTTCAGCAGAGATGTCGTACTAATTGTGGTATCAGAATGGATCGCCTTCACGACTCAATTGACGCAAAGGCTGACCAGACGGAGATTACTAGATTGGTTGATTCAATCGCTGTTTTGCGTGCAACAGATAAGGGCTTGCAGGCTCAGATTGATTCTCTCAATGCTTTGTTGCAGGATACTACAAGTGCAATTGCTGGTAGTATAACAAAGATCCTTGGCCAGATTACCACTATTAATAATACAGTAACTGACCTTGGTGCTGCCCTTGAAGCATTGCAGAAAACTACTAGCAAGAATGATAGCATTCTCTTTGATAAATTTAAGGATTATTACACAAAAACAGAAGTAGACAATCTTCTTGATCTTTATGCAAAGCAGTCGGATTTCCTGGCTCTTGATTCTAAGGTAACTCAGGTTGTTAAGGACGCAGCTTATGCACTTGCACTTGCTAAGGCTGATTCTATTCGAATTGATGCATTGGAGAGCACAGTTGATGATTTCTCTAAGATTGCAAATGAAGCACTTGAGCGTGCAAAGAATGATTCTACTTGGGTAAAAGCTCTTGAAGGAACAGTGTCAGATTTGGGTAATCAAGTTAATGACCTTGATACCTTTACCCAGCAACTCGACGAAGCAATTAAGACTGCTGAAAAGAACCGTATTAGTGCAGATTCTCTTCTCCAGAATGAGATTGACTTGCTTGCAATTGCTTTAGAAGACTTGACTGACAGTGTTGACGATATCCTCAATGTTAAGATACCTACATTGGAGCAGGCATACCAGGATGCAGATCAGCTTCTTCAGGATAGCATCGATGCTCTAGCAGCTTTGGTTGAGCAGAATACAAAGGATATTGAGACCATCACTAACCAAATTGATACGATTACAGGTCGTCTTGACAAGGTTGACGAAGCTCTCAAGAGCCTTATCACAGGTATTGTTGTTCAGGCTACCGAGAATCCTGTATTTGGTACATTTGCATTGCCATTTGGCATTAACTCAAATGTCCTTGTGGCATTCTATGGCCAGAGTGATAACCCAGTTGTGTTCCCAACAAAGGAAACTGCTAATTATGTAAAGAATTCACAGACCTTGAGTGACGCTGATTGGGACATGATTAAGACTGTTTCTCAGTACAGAAAACCAGGTAACAGCACTCTCTTCAATGATGTAGAAGGCAATGCTGGTACTATTTACATGACTGTGAACCCAGGTTCTGTTGACTTTGCTGGTCAGACTCTTGAACTTGTTAATTCTAAGGACGATCCTTCAAAGATTACCCTTAGCCCATTGAAGAAGGAAAATGACGTAGAGCTCATGTTTGGCTATACTCGTTCAGCAGAGACTAACGGTTTCTATTCTGCAACAGCTACCTTGAATGAAGAGGACATTCAGGCTGTAAAGGTTAATATTAAGGAAGGTTGGGTAGAAGCAGCTAAGGAAGCAGTGAAAAAGCGTTCATTCGCAGGTTTAGCTTCTTTGGCAGATGTATTCTATCGCCAGTTCGATGGTATTCTTCCAGCACAGGGTTTGAAGGCATCATGGACTGATTATAATGGTGAACATAGCGTATACTCACAGTATGGTATAGCAGCTACAGCGATTAAGCCACTCTCTTATGCATTCCTTCAGGATGAGCATGTATATACTGTTCCTGGTTATGAACGTGCAATCGAGATTGTAGATCGCATTGGTGATAGAATTAAGAGCAGGATTCCTAATGAAATCATGAGAGAAATGCGTAAGGATTTGCAGGGTCTCAAGATTAAGAAGATTGAATTGCAGGAATTGACTGAAGGTCAGCTTGCTCTCTTCAAAGTTGAAATTGACGATGATATTACTATCGATGGTCAGGACTTCACGATTGACTTCTCAAAGAAATTTGAAGTTCAGGATGATCAAATTACTGTACCTACTTATACATATAAGGTATATCAGTCAGGTGTTGAGCGTGGTACCGTAACAATTCCTGAGGCAGTATATGACCCAGATGCTTATGTCGAGATCGACTTCTCTCAGGATATCCATGTTGATGGTTATACGAAAAATATTTATTATGTTTGCGATTTGAGTGACTTAGTAAAATCTATGTGGGGAGCTGCACAGGGTGAGTTTGCTGATATCAATGAGATGCTTAAGAGCTTGAAGGAGATTGTTAACGATGCTAATAGCTATATCAATTATGTTAACGCTCATTTGTCAGACATAGGTGATTTGGTTGATAAGATTTCTACGAATGATATTAAGAGATATATCGACTATTTCAACGACAAGATAACTGACTTCATCAATGACGGAAATTATCGCATACAACCAATTCTCCTGGTAGGTAACAGAGCTACAGGTATGAAGGTTGCCAGCCGTGCTAAGGGCGTAGCCAGCCAGTTGAAGGCAGGAACTGTTGAGTTCATTCTCACTTCTTATACTGCAGAAATTTTGACACCTGCATTCAAGAAGCATATTGCGGTTACTAACGTATTCAAGGGTGGTGCTAGCGCACAGGCAGGTGATGCTGCATGTAAGCTTGCTCTCACTACTGCAAATGCAAGTGACATGATGAATACTGTTATTGATGGTAACCAGTGTTCAGTAGTTGCTACACTCCCTAAGGGTTATATTTATGAGGTTGCATACTCTGCTCTTGACTATTCTGGTAAGATCTCTATGCACAAGTACTATGTTCAGTACTAATCCGATAGTTACACCTTATTATATTATAAATAAGTAAAATATTAAGAATTATGAATATAAAGAAAGTATTATTCACCGCTGCTCTTGCGCTTGGCATCATGAGTGCATCTGCTCAGGAACAGCAAACTATTGAGGTATTCAAACCACACTGGTATTTCCAGTTGCAGGGTGGAGCTCAATATACTTTGGGAGAGCGTGATTTTAGTGATCTGATTTCTCCAAACGCACAAGTAACTGTCGGCTACAACTTCAACCCACTCGTTGGTGCTCGCCTTTCTGTAAATGCTTGGCAGAGCAAGGCAGGTTCTACTATTGACGGAAATGAATATGCATGGAAATGGAAATATGTTGCTCCTTCTTTGGATGTAACCCTTAACCTTTCCAACCTCGTATGTGGTTATAAGGCAAATCGTTTCTTCAACCTTGGTGTTTTTGCAGGCATTGGTGCAAACATCGCTTTCGACAATGATGAGGCTGTTCAGGTAAACAATACCCTCACAGCACTCTATCCAGGTGCAACAGCTTTCCGCCCAAATGCTGACCAATGGCTCCGTTATGTATGGGATGGAACTAAGGTTCGTCTGAACGGACGTGCAGGTGTTACTGCAGACTTCCGTGTTAGCGACCGTGTTGCTGTAGGTCTTGAAGTTCAGGCAAACATGCTTAGCGACCGCTATAACTCAAAGAAAGCTCCTAATCCAGACTTCTATTTCAACGCACTCGCAGGTGTGAAGGTCGCTCTTGGCGCAACTCATACTTCTAAGGTCGTAGAGCCTTGCAACCGTGTTGTTGAAGTTGAGAAGATTGTTGAGGTTCCAAAGGAGGTTATTAAGTATGTAGAAGTAGAGAAGAATACTAATAAGCAGGCAGAAGTTGAACCTCTCAAGGAGACTTTCTTCTATGCAATTCGTCTCTCAGATCCTACTGCAAACTCAACTATCGATAAGATTGTTGCATGGTGTAACAAGTATCCTACAAAGAGCATCTCTATCAGCGGTTATGCCGACAAGGGCACTGGTAATCCAAAGATCAACCAGGGCTATGCTAAGCAGCGTGCTGAAAAGGTTGCTAAGATTCTTCAGGAGAAGGGCATTGCAGCAAGTCGTATGACAGTTGAGTCATTTGGTGATACTGTTCAGCCATTCCCAGAGAATGATAAGAACCGTTGTGTAATCGTTGTAGGTGAATAAATAAGCATAAACGATTTCAAACGATTATAAATAAATTAGAAGGTATAGGAAAGCACATGCCTACCTGTACCTTCTTTTTAGTAATTAAGGAGTTTTTTATGAAACGATTTGTTGTGTTTTTACTAACTGTCTCATCAGCCTTGTTGTCGTATGCTCAGTTGAATGGTGATGGCTTTTATCGTGTGAAGAACTATGGTACAGGTTACTATATTTGGGTATGCGATAATACCGGAAGCATCAATTATGTCGCAACGACTGCTGATATGGGAGCACTGCAATTATGGCCAGAACTTGATAATGCAATTTCTGAACCTGCTTCTGTGCTTTACATGAAACATATAGACGGAGAAAAATGGGATGCCCAGGCTCAAAGTACGGGAGTGTATAAGATGATTCAGCATTACTTGCAGATTAAGAAATTGGGTGAAGCTGGTGGTAACACTTTGTATCAGGTATATGCAACTGAGTCAGGAATGACTGTTTATCTCTCTGATACTGGCAGCTGGGGTGGTGACTACCATGCGATAGGAACTACAGGTAAAGGAACAGCTACTCGTTGGATAGCTGAACCTATTAATGCTAATACAGATAGCTATTTTGGCGTGAAGCCAACATTGGCTGTAGGTGATAAGTATTATGCTCCTTTCTATGCAGATTTCGCATTTTCATTTGCATCTGCTGGAATGAAAGCTTACACAATTAGTGTTATAGATGGTGGAATTGCAGTTATCAAGCCAATCGAGACAGAGGTCATACCTGCATCCACTCCAGTAATCATTGAATGCTCATCTGCAGATAAGTCTGACAATAGATTGAATCTCTTGGCGGGTTCATATCCGGCAGTGACTAACAATAAATTGGCTGGCGTATTTTTCTGTAATGAATTCAGAGAAAAATCAAAGGATGCTATAACTCCTTTTGCGGCTTCCTCTATGCGCGTGTTGCACGTTAATGCAGAGGGAAAACTTGTTTTTGATACTCAAACCACAAATCTTCATGTAAATTGGTGGGGGGATGATGGCAAACGCTATCTGAATGCAAATCAGTCATATTTGCAGGTTCCAACGGGTACTCCTGAAGAAGTGACAATTATGACGGAGTCAGAGTATGCAGAGTATAAGGCAAACCTGAAATATACAGTTACCTATATGGTTGATGGACAGGTTTACCAGACTTCAGAACTGAAGGTGGGTGAGACCATTGCTGCTGTAACTGCTCCTATAAAGGAAGGTTATACCTTCTCCGGATGGAGCGAACTTCCTAAGACAATGCCTGCTCACGATGTGGTGGTTACAGGCTCGTTCACGGTTAATAGCTATAAATTGACTTATCAGGTAGATGGCTCGGATTACAAGACTCTTGAAGTAAACTATGGTGTTACTTTATCAGCAGAGCAAGAACCTGTAAAGGAAGGTTATACTTTCTCTGGATGGAGTGAACTTCCTGAGACGATGCCTGCCCATGATGTCGTAATTACAGGTACATTCAGTGTCAATAGCTACAAGGTTACCTTTATGTATGGCGATAATGTCCTGAAAACTATTACGGTAGAGTATGGGGCAACTATTCCGCTTCCAACATCACTTGACAGCGAACGCTATACATTGGTAGAGTGGCTTGAAGTGCCAGCTACGATGCCTGCCCACGATGTTATCATTTATGCCAACTATGTGGATGGCATTAACTTGGTAGAGGCTAACGGTAAATTTGTTTACCGTATTCAGATGAATGGCATTTCTGCAACCACTCCACTGAAGGGTATTCATATCATTCGTATGGGTGACGGCTCTACAAAGAAAGTGATGATAAAGTAAATGTTGGTTATTCTTATATTAAGGGGATATGTCTTTGGGCATATCCCCTTTTGAGTTGGGTTTGTTTGAATGTGTTAGAATAGACGGCGTGTGATGCGCAGATTGAAAACTGGATAGGGTGGAGACCAAGGTAAAGAGTCTTCAAATTCCCTGTTCATAAGCCATAAATCGCTATCTATATCAAGGCCATCGTGCATGGTTGTTTTCGGAATGTCGATGAAGAGTACGCCGGCATTGAATGACAAGCTTGTTCGCTTGTCTTTTGTGAGAAAAGCTTCGTATCCTATACCGATATACGGACGGAAACTGTTGATTTTGGAGTTAGCTTTCACCATGTTGTTCTCATCGGGTTGCATGTGGTAGTAATCTCCTTTTTTGTGGATGAGGTCACCTTTCGCATAGCGTACGTCTCCTTTCTGGTACAGGATTTCACCTGTGATGGGATCATAGGTGTCGTAATCCCACAGAATATCGTTTTGAGCATAAACATCATGTTTGTATTGCCCGATGACGATACTCATATCTCCATAATCAATGATGTCAGAGGTGAAGGAATAGGGTAGGTAAACAGAGTGCCCGTTATAGGTAATCAGTGGCTCTTCAGCCAACGCGCTTTTGCGCATATTGTTGTACATCGTCACCATCATCAGTTCCGTCATGTCTGTGGTTGTGTTATAGTACTTGTGAATGGCGCTGTTTCCCCAAAAGAATCCGGCAGTTATGTACCAATGCTTACTTTGCCAAGGGTAATAGTCGATCAGTAACTTGAAATTGTTGAACGAATAATCTCGTATGATATTGATTTGTTGGTCAAGCTTTTCGCCTGTAACTCCTCCCAGTGTCGTAGCAATCTTGTTGAATTTTTCAGCAGAAAGAGCTTTGTTTTGTTCAAGAGTTAGTTTAGAATCGAATTCGCCTATTTCGATGTCGAACTTGATATCGTTAGATGACTTTGAGAAGAAAGACGCTCCTGTTCTAACACGGAATCTGTCGCTGATAGGGGTTGCGAGTTCAAATCCCACTCCGTCTGAGCCTCCAGTTACAGACAAATCCAGATGTTCCACCCGAAACTGGGCGAAAGAAATAGTGCAAGAAAGCACGAACGCGAAAGTCGTATATAGAACCTTTTTCATCTTGTCTTTGTCTGTTTTACGGTGCAAAGTTAAGAAAAAGTTTATAAACAGCCAAAGAAGAAGCAAAAATAAGTGAAAAAGTTTTGTCAGTTCGTGAAAAAGCAGTACCTTTGCAAGCCGATTATTATCAGAGAGAGTAATTAGTTCTCTCAAAAGGGTGTGTAGATAGCGTGAACTTTGGCCGGTTCAGTGGTCTGTGAATCACTCAAATAAAACTAATCTCCGCCGCTAATTCCGAAAGGAAGGACGGTAAGGGAGTGATTTTTCGTGATGTTAATTGAATAACTTAAACAAAGAACAAATGAATACATTAAGTGAGAAGACCCGTTTTGTGACAACAGCAGAAGCTGAGAAGCAATGGGTCGTCGTAGATGCAACTGACCAGACAGTTGGTCGTCTTAGCTCAAAGGTTGCAAAGATTTTGCGTGGTAAGTACAAACCATGCTTTACACCTAACCAGGATTGTGGTGATAACGTAATCATTATCAACGCAAGCAAGGTTAAGTTCTCAGGAAAGAAATGGACAGAAAAGCAGTACCTCACATTCTCTGGTTATCCAGGTGGTCAGCACAAGGCAAGCCCAGCAGAATTGTCAAAGCGTCCTCATGGATATGAGAGAATCCTTCGCCATGCTGTAAAAGGTATGCTTACCAAGGGTCACCTTGGCACCAAATTGTTAGGCAACCTTTATATTTATGAAGGTGCAGAGCACAAGCAGCAGGCTCAGAGTCCAAAAGAAATTGATATTAATACATTGAAATAAAAAAGAAGGTATATGGAAATGATTCATGCAATTGGTCGTCGTAAGGCCGCAGTAGCACGCGTATATCTTACAGAAGGAACAGGTAAGATCACAATCAACAAGAGAGATCTTAAGGATTACTTCCCATCTGAACTCGTACAGTTCGTTGTAAAGCAACCATTAAACCTTCTTGATGTAGCAGAAAAGTATGATATTAAGGTAAACCTCTATGGAGGTGGTTTCACTGGTCAGTCACAGGCTCTCCGTCTTGCAATTGCCCGCGCACTTGTTAAGATTAATGAGGAAGACAAGAAGGCACTCCGTGCTGAAGGCTTCATCACTCGTGATGCCCGTATCGTAGAACGTAAGAAACCAGGTCGTCCAAAGGCACGCCGCAGATTCCAGTTCAGTAAGCGTTAATGCTTAACGAATTGTTTAGCATCTAAACTCCCAAGATCCAATGATGGCTACTTGAGAGTTGGGTTCAATCAACTTAAAAAGAAAGTAAACAAACAAAACAAAGAAAGAAAATTATGTCAAGAACTAATTTTGAACAATTATTGGAAGCAGGTTGTCATTTCGGACACCTCAAGAGAAAATGGAATCCAGCAATGGCTCCTTATATCTTCATGGAGCGTAATGGTATTCATATCATCGACCTCAATAAAACAGTAGAGCATATTGATGTTGCAGCAGATGCCCTTAAGCAGATTGCAAAGTCTGGCAAGCGTATCCTCTTTGTTGCTACCAAGAAGCAGGCAAAGGACATCGTGGCAGAGAAAGCACAAGCTATTGGCATGCCATATGTAATCGAGCGTTGGCCAGGTGGTATGTTGACCAACTTCCCAACAATCCGTAAGGCTGTGAAGAAGATGTCAAACATTGACAAGCTCATGGCAGATGGTACATACGACAAGCTCTCAAAGCGTGAGAACCTTCAGATTCGTCGTAAGCGTGAGAAGCTCGAGAAGAACCTTGGTTCAATTGCCGACCTTACTCGTCTGCCTTCTGCACTCTTCGTGGTTGACGTAATGAAAGAGCACATCGCTGTTCATGAGGCCAACCGTCTTGGTATTCCTGTATTTGCTATCGTAGATACAAACTCAAACCCAGACAACATCGATTTCATGATTCCTGCAAACGATGATGCATCAAAGTCTATCGAAGTAATCCTTGCAGCATGTTGTGATGCAATCGCAGAGGGTCTCGAAGAGCGTAAGGTTGAGAAGATTGATATGGAAGCAGCTGGTGAGCAGCAGGAAGTTGTGGCTGATGAGCCAGTTAAACCAAAGCGTACTCGTAAGCCTGTAAAGAAGGCTGAAGTTGTTGCTGAAGAGGAAGCTCCTGCAGTTGAGGAAGCTCCTGTAGTTGAGGAAGTTCCTGCAGTTGAGGAGACACCGGCAGCAGAAGAAACTTCTGCAGAAGAGAAAGAATAAAGTAGTATCATATATAATATTAATAAGGAATAATTATGGCTATTACATTAGCAGAAATCAATACACTTCGCCAGAAGACTCAGGCAGGTCTGATGGATTGTAAGAAAGCCCTTACTGAGGCAAACGGTGATATGGAAGCAGCAATGGAGATCCTCCGTAAGAAGGGTCAATTGGTTGCAGCAAAGCGTTCTGACCGTGAAGCAGCAGAAGGATGTGTACTCGCAAAGGTGGACGGCAAGTTTGCTGCCATGATTGCACTCAAGTGTGAAACCGACTTTGTAGCAAAGAATGCAGACTTCGTTGCACTTGCACAGAAGATTCTCGACCTCGCAGTTGCTAACAAGTGCAAGACTCTTGACGAAGTTAAGGCTCTTTCATTGGACGGAACTCCAGTTCCTGATGCCATCGTAGAGCGTTCAGGTGTAACTGGTGAGAAGATGGAACTCGATGGCTATAATGTAGTTGAAGGTGAATACGTTTGCGCATACAACCACATGGGTCAGAATTTCCTTTGCACACTTGTCGCTATGAACAAGGCTTGCGATGAAAGTGTAGCAAAGAACATCGCAATGCAGGTTGCTGCAATGTCACCAATTGCACTCAACGAGGCTTCAGTTCCTCAGTCAGTAAAGGATGCAGAACTCGCTGCAGACGTTGAAAAGGCAAAGCAGAACCAAATCAATAAGGCTGTTGAGGTTGCATTGAAGAAGGCAGGTATCAATCCTGCACACGTTGATAGTGAAGACCACATTGAGTCAAATACTACCAAAGGTTGGATTACTCCTGAGCAGGCTGCACAGGCACGCGAAATCAAAGCAAAGGTCGCTGAAGAGAAAGCTGCGAACCTGCCAGAGCAGATGATTCAGAACATCGCCAATGGTATGCTCTCTAAGTTCTTCAAGGAGTCTTGTCTGCTTGATCAGGCTTACATTGACGACAGCAAGGTTAGCGTTGCTCAGTATCTGCAGAGCGTAGACAAAGACCTTACTGTGTCTGACTTCAAGCGCTTCACACTCCGTGCTGAATAATTAAACAAGAATTGTGAGCAATTGTGAACATGAAGACGGACAAATACACGATTGATTTGCTTGCCCACAATGTTGACGGGAAGGAAATAACGTATGACATTAATGATGCGTTTTTCCAGAACATCGACGGACTTGTGCAGCGAGGTCAAGTGACGACCACACTGCATATTGAAGGCAGCACACAATCTGTTTTCCGTTTTCACTTTCACTCCGAAGGCACAGTATTCGCTCCTTGCGACCGTTGTTTGGCTGATGTCGAAGTACCCATAGATACGGATGACACGCTGACCGTGAAACTTGGAGCTGAATATGCTGATGAAGGCGAGTGTGTTGTCATTCCGGAAAGCGAAGGTGTGATAGATGTTTCACAATTCATCTACGAACTCATTGTCCTGAGCCTGCCAATGAAACTTGTCCATGAAGACGGACAATGTGACGAGGCGATGATGGCAAAACTTGAGCAGTTGACACCTGTCAATCCACTCGATGAGGAGTAGCGTAGATAACAATATCAATCGTAAATCGTAAAAAGTATAAGAATATGGCACATCCAAAACGAAGACAATCAAAAACAAGAGGACGTAAAAGAAGAACTCATGACGGAGCCGTAGCTCCAACATTGGCAGTTTGTCCTAATTGTGGTGAATTCTATGTATATCACACAGTATGCCCAGCATGTGGATATTACAGAGGTAAGGTTGCAATTGTGAAAGAAGAAGCAATCTAAACCATTTAATAACAAACGCATCGCATAAACATATACGGTGCGTTTTTTTATCATTTTCGGAATTTATGCATAAATCTGGTTTTGTAAATATCGTGGGAAATCCCAATGTGGGTAAGTCTACGCTGATGAATCTTTTCGTCGGTGAGCGTATTTCTATTGCTACATTCAAGGCTCAGACAACACGTCATCGTATCATGGGCATCATCAACGACGAAGATGTACAAATCGTGTTTAGTGATACTCCTGGTGTATTGAAACCCAACTACAAGTTGCAGGAGTCGATGCTTGCGTTCTCAGAGAGCGCATTGGCTGATGCTGATGTGTTGCTCTACGTGACAGATCCAATTGAGACGGTCGATAAGAACGGCGAGTTTTTGCAGAAAGTGGCAAAGATGAATGTGCCAGTATTGGTACTCATCAACAAGATCGACCTCACCCAGCAGGATAAGTTAGTGCAATTGGTGGAAGAGTGGCATGAGATGCTACCTAATGCGGAGATTATTCCTGTTTCGGCTACCGCAAAGTTCAATGTAGATGTTGTCCTGCGACGTATACGTGAGCTAATCCCAGAATGCCCGCCTTATTTCGACAAAGACCAGTTGACAGACAAGCCTGCACGCTTCTTTGTCAGCGAAATCATCAGAGAGAAAATACTCTTGTTCTACGACAAGGAGATACCGTACTCTGTAGAGGTTGGAGTGGAGAGCTTCAAAGAAGAGGGGAACCTGATACGGATTAACGCAGTCATTTATGTAGAGCGTGATAGCCAGAAAGGTATTATCATCGGACATCAGGGGAAGGCTTTGAAGAAGGTTGCAACTGAAGCACGTAAGTCGTTAGAGAAGTTCTTTGGTAAAAAAATCTACTTGGAAACCTATGTGAAGGTCGACAAAGACTGGCGAAGTTCCGATAAGGAGTTGAATCTCTTTGGTTATAATGATATTTAAGAATACGAATCAATAAAAACGATAAAGAATGGCAAACTTAGTAGCAATAGTAGGTCGTCCCAATGTGGGCAAGTCCACCTTGTTCAATCGTTTGACTCAGACGCGTCATGCTATCGTGAGCGAGGAGGCTGGTACGACTCGCGACCGTCAGTATGGTAAGTGTGAATGGGGAAACAAGGAATTCTCTGTAGTCGATACAGGTGGATGGGTGGTCAATTCCGATGATATTTTTGAGGAAGAAATCCGTAAACAAGTCATGATTGCTATCGAGGAATGTGATGTCATCCTCTTCATGGTAGACATCCTT
>JAGAAL010000028.1 GCA_017615245.1 Bacteroidaceae bacterium | reverse complement strand
GTTTCAGGGCCAAATTATATATAATTTCCAAAACATTCGCAAGATAGTATGACCAAAACGATGATCAGAAGCATATTGATTGCTTTTACCATCATAGCACAAGTGTCTGTCAATGCACAGACGCCTGTTGACTCCTTGGCTATTGTCACAGCAAACTGGGAGGTGAAGGAAGTCGGCAAGGAGATGCGAAGTCTGCAGGCAGCATTCCCATCACTCTATGGCGGACCGCAATACGTAAGCATTGTGGAAGTTAAACCGTCACGGAAAGCGAAGGCTGGCATCGGCATCTCAAAGCAGATGAAAACACTCAGCACGTTGGCACAGGAACACAAGGCAACAGCAGCCATCAACGGGTCATACTATAACATGAGCAACGGCAACTCGGTAACATTTCTGAAAGTTTACAAGGCAGTATCCGACTCTACCACTGAGGCCGAATTCAACATTCGTGTGACGGGGGCCGTTGCAGTCCGGAAGGGAAAACTAAGGATTCTCCCCTGGTCGAGGAGCATCGAGCGTGGCTATAAGAAGAAAAAGGGAATCATATTGGCATCAGGCCCGCTGATGTTGCAGAACAGTCATAATGCCGACTGGTCGGCATGCGACAAGGATTTCATCGTTACGAAACACCCACGAAGTGCCATCGCAACAACAAAGGACAAACGGGTGCTCCTTATCACTGTTGATGGGCGTTCGCCAGGAAACGCCATCGGCATGAGCATCCCCGAACTGGCCCATCTGATAAAAATCCTTGGTGGAAAGACAGCGCTTAACCTCGATGGCGGCGGCTCCACCACACTCTATCTCAACGGCAACATCCTCAACCATCCCTGCGACAACAAACGTTTCGACCACGAGGGCGAGCGCCACATCCCCAACATGATATACTTTAACATGAATAATTCATTGAGATCTTATCAGTCTGCGACGCTACGTAAATATGCGCAAATGGACCGAAAATGAATCGTAAATTTGGGGTTATTCGCGTGTCATTAGCGGTTATTATACGTGATGCTGAAGGCAAAGAAACAACTCATACTTGAGTGTACTTGAATCCATGAACTGGACGCTGAAAGCGTCATCTTTATAATAACCGTTGTGTCCGAAGGACCTACGGGATCATGGAAAGAAGAGAACGAGCACTCTAACGGAGTGCCCCAATTAAACCGATAAATACCTATATTATTGCCGAAGGCAATTGTTTGTCAGATTTCTAGCCAAAGGCTATCAGCCCTACTCACGGCATAGGCCGATGGGCTTTGCTTCCATATTCTATAATTCTTTCATGATTTCGTCAAGAGTAATTACTGCTACTTTCGGGAAATCAACTTCCTGCAAAACACGATAATGATGATCTTCTGTCACGATAAACTTAGCATTGCCACAGACAGCACAATCGATAAACTTATTATCGTCTAGATCAGCTTGTATCAAGTTAAACTTAAAATACGGAGTAACAAAAATAGTATAAGGATTGTTGACAATAATCCCTAATGCATTTTTTGAAAAGACAGAGCTCGTCACCCTATCGAGAATTTCAGCATATTCATCGAGTATCTCCGTTGATACACATAGTAAATTACGGCCATCGAGCAATGAATTCCAGAGTTCATGATAAGGACTCCTTTGTGAAATACATTGTACGAGGCTATTTGTGTCAAGTACCAATCTTGCCATATCTTTCTATTTTTCATGGAAGTCGGTATGACGCAGTTCATTTAGACGCTCTTGGCTAAGAATGCCTTCATCCCACAGCCTGTTGTCTTCAGCTTCAAGTTTCTTTTTGAAGTATTGCACCAATGCAGTTTGTACCTCACGTGCATACTCTTCGCTGTTATCGTAGCCAAAAATCCTCAACAAATGTTGTTGCGTAGGGTTCAATATCGTTGCTGTCATAAGTCAATTCCTCATTAAATTAAGCTATCCTAATCTTAAAACGAGCCCTGCCCTGCGGCATATGCCGGAGAGCAGGGCTCAATATATTTAGGTGGGTTACACCTTACACGAGCCGCGGACGTAGGTCAAAGGCACTTTACACGCTGCGTAGCAGCATTACACCTTTACACCGCGCCTTCGGCGCGAAGGCTAGTCGTCCCAGACACTGCGGTGGCCGAAGGTCTTGGCATCAGGATCCATTGTGCCGTCTTCATCAATACCACCTTCTCCGATTGTCGGATTTCCGTCAACAGTACCTGACACCCCATTATTCCCACTAGCGTCTTGCATGAGGCACTCCATCGTCAGTGTCTTAATCACTGGGATTTGATATGCTATTTTCTTCATTGTTCTAATCTGATTAAATAGTTCGTAATTAAGTTCACTCACACTTATTTGATGGTCACCTTCTTGCCGTCGATGATATAAACACCCTTCTGCAGTTTGGTTACGTCACCATTCTCAAGCTTAATCTTGCGGCCAGAGAGATCGTAAACACCCTCGACAACACGCTGATAGCTGGGGATACCATCAACAGAAGTAGCTTCGCCATCAACAGTGAAAGTTATCTTACTTTCAACATCCAAAGCCTTGTTAACAATAGCATTCGATTCAAACCAAGCTCTAAAAGCCTTAATGTTGGTCTTACCTGTAGAGTAATAGAATTTCTCTGAACTGATAAACAAACCATCAGCAGGTACAACAGTCTTTACAAAAGACCCCTTCATCGTTGCATGAATAACATCTGCATAGGTATCGTCATCCTTTGATTGATCTGTTACGGCATCAGACAAAGAAACATTATCCAAATCAAACGTTGTCACATCGTTAACTGGTTTAACAAGATAAGCCTTTCCTGCTGCAATAGGAGCAAGTGCTGTTGGAGTCTTAGTTGCAAACTTAATCTCAATTGCTGTGGGTGTTAAAGTCTCCTCATCAACAGTCGTTTTAAATCCAGAGAATTCTGCAAATTTCACATCATCACCGAAGACTTTTTTAGCATTTGCTGGAGAAAGCGGGAATGGGAACACCATTGTACTCCATTGGCCGCCTTTCAAAGTACGATTCATGCGAATGTTCTTTTTCTGACCAGCAGTGAAAGCAGGAAGTTTAGTAGCAGTCTCGTCGAAGATTACACGATCCTCAACAATTTCAACCTCAAATGTAAACGGATCTGTGTTCAAATCGTTATAAGATGGTAATCCAGTATCTTCATTTACAACTTTTTCAGTCAAAGAGGCATCATACACTTTTACAGTAGCTATGTCTCCTAAGACTAATGGATTATTCACCTGCAATGTCATAGTTAGCAAAGTACCTTCGCTTCCACTAAGCTGAGAGGTCTTTGAACTAGGCGAAGCCTGAACACCTGTGGCAGTAGTTTTTACATCGAACTTCGTATTTCCATCACCATATTCATAGACTGCCTCTCCATCTTCATTTGTAACCAATGACAATCCTTCAGGGAATTCAAACTTGAAAATATAACCCTGAATGGTTTTACCTTCGATTCCCCTATATTTAACATCGAACTTTTGCACACTACCTACAGGTGCAGTGAAGTTATCAACATAAATTTCTTGTGCGCTTACCTGACTTAAGCCAAGAAAAAGAGCTGCAAAAATAAAAATATACTTTTTCATAATAATTTAGTAATTAATCAGGTTCGATTTCTGTTTCAACATCACTTACCACATCTTCAACAAATTCTTTCGCAGAAGAAGAAAGAAGTTTGTCAGCAAGGCTGATAGCATCAGCATTAGTGATTTCATTCGGATTAGCTGCATTATATTCCATATCTGCTGCCTCAAACACAAACGGAGTTGACGGTTCGTCCAACAGATGCATAACGATTGCAACCTGATCGGAGTTTGTAACATTTCCATCATCGTTCACATCACCGAGTATGACTGCACGGATGTTAAAGTTGGCATCAGCAAGAGCTATAGAAGTTCTTGCTTCATCGTCAGAGGTGAGAATGCCATCCATTTTGGCGGGTTTTTCACCTGTGAAATCAGCAGCAACTTCTACAGGTATCTCAACAATGATACCATCAGTAAACTTCTCTGCGACATTGTCGTCTTGTCCATCGTTATAAACAACGAAGCGAACAACTTGATCTGATACAGCATTGAAAGCCACAGTGTGTTGTGCAGCAGCATCCTTAACAACACCACCATCAGTGGTTACAGTGATTCCAGCAGGAAGGGTCAAGTCAAACTGAAGGTCGCGATAAGTTGTTCCGCCGGCCAGTTCAACCTTGACTATGCCCTGTCGTGCAGCAACAACGCTAACTTCCTTCACAGGACCTGCCTTACGCACCACAGTTGGAACATTTACCGTTCCCTGTGCAAATACGCTACTGCCCATGGACAGCAGTGCGAGCATTGTAAGTAAACCTTTTTTCATTTTCATTATTGTTTAAATTTTAAGTTATGTATGTATTTTCTAAACGGTTACATATAGATACAATATGGGCATAGTAGTCCTTACACGTTGCAAAGGTAATGGTTTTTTGTGGAACCTCCAAACTTTTTAAGCATTTTCTTATGTTAAAATGCAAAAAAATGCGAGATGATTGATTAATCAACGCATCTTGTTGCGTAAAACATCATAAAAGAGGCCCCACTCCAACTCTCCCCAAGGGGGGAGAGAGAAGGATGTCACATAGTCAGAGAGTTAATGACTGAAGAGGAATAGTCTCCCTCTCCCTTTGGAGAGGGCTGGGGTGAGGCATCAAAAAAAACGCCCTCAGGCTTTCTTGAGCTTGAAGGCGTTTTCAATGCTGGTAAGATCATCGGAGAACGAGCGGTCGATCTTCATCCGCTGCTCCACTTGTCGACAACTGTGGATGACCGTGCTGTGATCACGTCCTCCGACGAGTTTACCAATACGTGCTGCCGGCATCTTCGTGTACTTCTGCGCTAGATACATCGACACCTGGCGTGCTACAACAAGCTGGTGTGTGCGGCTCTTGCTCTGCACGGCAGCTGGCGTAACATTGAAGTGGTTGCACACGGTGTCGAGGATGTCGTCGATCGTGAGCGGCCGGTCGTCAACTTTCACGGCTCGCTTAACGATGCGCTCAGCAAGCATCAGGTCAATCTTCCGGTTATAGACCACGCTGAACGCCATGAGCGAGTTGACAGCTCCTTCGAGATCGCGCACACTGCCATTCGTGCTTTCAGCAATGAACTGCACGACATCTTCGGGAATCTGAAGTCCGTCGCGTCGTATCTTGCTGTTGAGAATATCGATGCATAGCTGCCGGTTGGGCTTCTCGAGCTCAGCAATAAGCCCGCACGAGAAACGAGTTAGCAGCCGCTCGGGCATTCCCTTGAGGTCGACAGGCGGCCGGTCGCTGGCCATGATGATGCGACGGTTGTTGCGGAACAGGTGGTCGAAGATGTAGAAGAACGTCTTCTGCGTACCCTCCTTGCCAATCCACTCCTGAATATCGTCGACAATCAGCAGATCGATGGTCTGGTAGAAGTGTACGAAGTCGTTGAACGTATTCTTCCGAACAGAGTCCGTATACTGCAGTTCGAAGAGCCGGGCACTGATATAGAGCACACGCTTCTGCGGATAAATCTGCTTTACACGGTTGCCGATGGCATTGATGAGGTGCGTCTTACCGCATCCCGACGGTCCATAGATGAACATCGGATTGAACTGGCGGCTCTGCGGATGCTCGGCAATAGACTGTCCAACGCTGCGCGGCAGTTTATTGCTGTCGCCCTCGATGAAGTTAGAGAAAGTCTGATGGGGGTTGAGCTGCGGGTCGAGTTCCTGCGGAACAGCGGCATCGAGCACCGAGGGCGACTGGTTGGCACGCCGCTTCGGCTGCACAGCCGTTGCCTCCGGTTGCTCTGCCTCGAAGTCCTGAGTGATGCGATGCTCACGGTCGGTAACGACTCGATAAGCCAATCGCACGCCCTCGCAGAAGGTGCGCCGAAGCACCTTGCTGAACAGCTGCACATAGTTCTCCTCCAGGTACTCGTAGACGAACGGGCTCGGTACCTGCACCAGCACCGTCTTCGTCTGTTCGTTGAACGATTCGAAGGCGATGGGCTTGAACCATGTGTTATATTGCTGCTCGGAGACATTCTCGCTGATGAGTGCGAGCGCTTTCTCCCAAAGAGCATTAGGACTTTCTGTCATTCTCTCTAGCTTTATCTTGTGAGCGATGCCTATCGAGGTGTTTCATGCCTGCAACACCGCTTTGTTTCTACCTTATTCTTCTTAGTTGAATTGCTCGGATTTAGGTTTTGCCGTAGCATTTCGTTTGCAAAAGTACATAAAAAGTTCGTAATAAAAAAATTTTTTTTGATGAAACTTTTTTTGCATTGCTTGCGTTTGCAAACAGCCAAAAATCACGTAAGTCATTTATTGACGGCACTTTACGTGATTCTTGGCTGGTTTTAACTACATTCAAATAGCCACAGAAGCGATAACTAATTGATAACTAGTGCGTTATAACGCTTCGCTAAAACCATTTTCTTGAACAGTGAAACATTCCACAGACATCGCGAAATCGCAAGAGAAACAAGCATTTCGAGCAATATCGCCAACCGTGAAACAATCACGCTATAATTTAGACTTATTTTAAATTACTGCCCTTTGTCCTTTTTCCCAAACACTGAAATGTTGATGTAGCGCTTGGGGTGCTCCTTGATGTCGCCCAACAACTGTTCGGCATTCGTCAACGTTCCATTGAAACGGTCGTAGAGAGTAGCGTCGTTCATGAGAAGTCCGAGGGTTCCATCAGGCTTGTTAAGCTTCTCTGAGACCGCCTGAACATTGGCCAGCGTCTGGTCAACCTTCTGCATAGTGCCATCGATGTCGAGAGTCGTAAGATTCTTCGTGAGCTGCTGGGCGTTATCGAGTACGCCGTCTGTCTTCGTCATGAGTGTCGGCAGCTGGCTATTGAGCCTTGTCATCAGCGCATTCACTTGGCGGGTGGTAGTAGTGAGGTCAGTCGATACTTTCTCGACGTTACGAATCGAGTGAGCAATGGCGGGATCGGCAAGCAAGGCATTGACACTGGCCAAGATGGAATCCACCTTCGGCAGCATCTGCTCAACAGCTGGGATGAGGGCTGCCGCACGGGCCATAAGGCCTTCGGCCATCGCACCTTGGATGGTGTCGCTAGGGGAAAGAGCCCCACCCCCTAACCCCTCCCCCGTAGGGAGGGGAGTATTATGGGATGACAGTAGGAGGTTCATCCTTACGTTACCCATAAAGTCACTCTCGATAGAGGCTGTAGTGCCTTGGGGGAGTTGCATCTTGTCGTCGAGGGTGAAAGCAACGACGATGTCGCCACCTCCAGAGTAATCGAAGGCAATATCTCGGACTATACCCACCTGATAGCCGTTGGCGAAGATGGGGTTCGATACTGTGAGCCCGCTGATATTGCTAAAGGAGGCATAATAGACATTCTTCTCAGAGAACAACGAGATGCCCTTGAGGAAATTCATGCCAAAGAACAGAACGATGATGCCTGCGATGGCGACGAGTGCTATTTTGATTTCTTTTTTCATTGCTTGTTCTTTTTAAATTCGGCGATTGCCTCGTTGACGTTCATCTTCTGTCCGTTCTTAAAGGCAAC
>JAGAAL010000027.1 GCA_017615245.1 Bacteroidaceae bacterium | reverse complement strand
TACTCTAATCGGGGCAAACAGACAATAGCCGCCTAACGAGGTTCGTTAAGCGGAGTTAATTGTATGACAGCGATTTATGGCGATTCTTTTGTGCTTTTCTTCGGTCTGTTTTGACCGATTTGGCTTCATGTGGAATCTATATAGAATCTGCAAAATTTTATCCACAAAAAATGCAGGCGTTGGGCCTGCATTCCTTGTTTTTGTATCGAAAGTTTACTTGACGAGATATTTATGTCCGTCGATAATGACGATTCCCTTTCTGGGTTGACTACTCAACCTATGACCTTGAAGATCATAGTATTTATCATTTGACAATTTACTGTTTACGATTTGGTAGATACTCGTATCGATGGTCTCCAGAGCTTTTTGGAATTTTTCGTAATACGAGGTGAGTTGCTTGATGGAGTTGAGAATCTGCGTGTCGTTCTTGATGTGCGACTCTGTGCTGTAGTAATCGCGAGCCTTGACCAGACGGGTATAGTAGCTGTTGGTGTTGACTGCAGGATTGTCGGCATAGAGTGAAATGATGCTGTCAACTTGGGCATATAGAGCGTAATAATCGTCAAGGTTCTGCTTACGCACAGCAAGTGGCTCTGTGACTGCGATGATGGCCGCAGTAGCTGCTTCGTACTCAGTAGGTGATGTAGAAGCAAACGAAGCATACGTGTCGAGCACCTCTTTCAAAGAGGCACGTAGTTTCTCGGCTGTTGAGTATTGCTCGTCAGCTGTAGCATCATAGAGTGCCTGACCAGTTTGGAGGGCATCGTTGAATGGCTTCTTGTACTTGATGGCAGCCGAGGATGTCTCGCTCACTCCAAAGGTGTAGGTGAACTTAATGGTTGATGCTGTCACTCCACGTTCGTCTTTTACTTTTGTGATATACATCGTGTAGGTGCCTTCCTGTATTTCTGCCCCATCCACGGGTTTCAGTGTGATAACGTTGCTCAATCCTGTTTCTTCGGCTTGGAGATCAACTCTGCCAGGTGAGCCGGAGAGGTAGGCAACAACGTTTTCTGCCTCTACTTTGAGGTCGAAGGCATAGCGGAAAGAGTTGACCGTGAGCGGAATATCAAACGAGTTGTTCTCATAGCAAACCTCAGTCATCACGATGGGCACAGGGTTTTCTACGGTGATGGTGCGTGACACCTCTTTCTTTTTATTATCGTTGTCAGTCACCACGATGCGGATGGTGTGGCTGCCTGCCTTTGGGTTCGCCCAGTCGTAAGTGAGGAGCGTATCGCGCACGTCGAGGTCGCGGTATGCCTGACGTAATGTTCCGTCGAGATAGAGTTGAGCCAGTTTCACCGTACCATCCTTATCGCTCACGCGGAAGCTAACGGGAATAGTGTCGAGATAAGTATATGTGTCGTTGACCGTTGGTGTGATGATACGGGCATTTGGAATGTTCGGATCGAGCGAATAACGCTTACAGAAGTTCCAGATGAGATGACGGTTCAAGTCCATAGGCCAGTGACCACCATTGTGGTACGAATAGAGGGCTACCTCACCGCCGTTAGGTCCGCCTGTCCAACGCTCCAGGTCGCCGTTATACCAACTGCTGCTGATTGGCTTGTAGTTCGTTGTCTTCTTGTAGGTAGGATGCTTGTCGTGCTTTGCATAGTTCTCTATGTAGTCGTGAATGCCGTATTGTTCGTAGCCGAACACATCGTCGTCGTAGGCGATACACTCAAGGAGCACAACTGGTTTTTTACAGTTGTTCCAAGGTTGTTCGCTGAACTGGATGCCGCTCGTAGGAGCGAATGCTGCAATCTTGTCCTGCATGCTGGCTATACAATGGTGAATGAGCATCGAACCCATTGAGAAGCCCGACCAATACACGCGGTTGGTGTCGATGCTGAACATTGCAGCCATCTCGTCGATGGTCTTCAGCACGAAGTTCTGGTCTTTTGTGCCGCCTGTGTCCCATGTGTTTCCATCGCTGCGGAGGTAAGCGATGACGAACTTAGCGGTATCAATCATTTCGTACATCTTGTCAGAGCCGTATTGATACTCGGGGTCTTGGTTCATACCGTGAGTGACGATGAACAGCGGCGAGTTGTCGGGCAGCGAGTTAGGTGTAAACACCACCATATTACGTTTCTGACCGTTGACGGTGATGTCAATACTCTGTTTCTTGTAAGCCTGGCTCTGGAAGAAAGTACAGAGCAGGAGAATAGTAGTAAAAAGTTTCAGTTTCATGACGTTTGTATTAACTATTGTGATTGCTTTTTTCCCATTCACCTTTTTAGGTGACCATTTATTGGCGCAAAGTAACAAAAAAAAACTGACACCACCAAATTTATTGAACAAAAAATGATGTAAACAGCTGAATTTGGGCACATCACATTGTAATCCCTACTTTACAAAACGATGTGTTTGTGGGTGATTCAAACCTGCTCCCCTCAAATTGCAGCATTTCTTCAATGATTATGTTGGGAATCATTTGTAACTTTGAGGTGTCAAAAGACCGAAACCCGCTGGGCAACGAAGGAATTACTATGTAAATCTATGAAGATGATTTCAGATACCGCATACGACATGAGAATCAAGGCAGTCAGCATCCTTTTGTTGATGATGTTGTTTGTCGTCCCAAAGGCAGACGCACAGACCGCTCAGCCCGACATACCTCTCTACCAATTGGTTCTATGGTACAAGGATGGTACAAAGGCAGATTTCCTGGCGACAACCCAGCCAAGGTTCTATTATGCTGACGACACTATTTGTCTCAGTGCGAAATCCGTTATGCTGAAGGTGTCTCGTGACGAATTTGATAAATTTACGCTTGAGAGGGTGGAACCCAAGTGGGTATTCCGCATCTGGTTGCGTGATGGAGGATGTGTGGGATATGGTATTGACGAAAAGCCTGAAGTGACGTTAGGCGATTCATTGTTTATACTGACTACTCAGAAACATATGGTTCAATATCCAGCTGCGCAGGTGTTGAAATTTACACTTGATGATGTGGCAGCTTTTACGGATGAGGATGTGAACCTTGACGGCTTGGCTGATACGCAGGATGTACTTGCCATCTATGAGTATATGCGTACTCAGAAACGTAGAAGTCCCACCATCATTTACGATGTGAATCACGATGGGAAGGTCGATTCACAAGATGTTTTGACAATCTATAAGAAACAATCAACAAATAAGTGACAAAGATATGAAAAGAAGATTATTAACTCAGGTAGCAATCGCTGTTTGCATTAGTTTGTACAGCACGCTTGCATCAGCACAAGGTATTGTGGTGACGAAGACCGATGGTACGAAGTTGTATTTCAAGGCTGAGGAAGTGAAAAGCGTGGGAGTGTACGGCTATGGAGAAGAACCTAAACCCGAAGGCGGAACCTACACCGTGAAAGGTGTGTCGTTTGAAATGGTTGCAGTTGAAGGTGGCACCTTCCAGATGGGTGGTGAAGACCCGAATGGTGACCCAGACGAGCAACCTGTACATGAGGTAACGCTCAATAGCTTCGTGATTGGTCAGACAGAGGTGACTCAGGAACTGTGGGAAGCTGTGATGGGGTTTAACCCAAGTAGTATGAGAGGGCAGAAGTTGCCAGTTGAGAATGTGAGCTGGTACGACTGTCAGGCATTCATCACAAAACTGAACCAACTGACAGGACAAGAGTTCCGTTTGCCGACTGAGGCAGAATGGGAATTTGCTGCTCGGGGAGGCAATCTGAGCAAGGAATATACCTATAGCGGAAGCAACAATGTCGATGAGGTGGCTTGGTATCTCAATAACAATGACAGTATCACCCACGATGTGGGAACGAAAGCACCAAATGAGTTAGGCATCTACGATATGAGCGGTAACGTGTGGGAGTGGTGTCAGGACTTGTACGACAGCGAATACTATGCCAATTCACCAGCCGACAACCCAACAGGCCCAAACAGAGGTTTGTTTCGTGTGGGACGAGGAGGCGGTTATCTCAGCACATCGAAAGGATGTCGTGTGATTGATCGCGGCAATCCCGACCCAGGACGCGGCTACAGCTTCTATGGTTTCCGTCTTGCACTATAGAAATCATGCCATTATAGAAATTTGGTGTAGCATCGATGAAGTGCTACACCAAATATATTAAGCAAGTCTATACCAACTCTATATCAACTCTATACCAACTCTATGGTTCTTCGCAGGTAACTCTGGGGAATCTCTAATGTGTGTCCGCAGTTCTTTTTAGCTTCCTTAAGGTTTCTTTGTGGGTAAGATTATACACCCAGATAGAGGTATAGTAGAGGTGAAGGCGAGGTAATCTTGAGGTGAAGCGGAGGTAAAGGCATTACTTTTTTCACTTTTTTCCTGAAATTGTTTTGTCGTTTCAAAGAGATGTTGTACCTTTGTAGGTGAATCCTAACAATTATTAGTATATGAAGATCTTGGGTAATATAATTTGGTTTATCTTTGGTGGCGTAGAAATTGCTATTGAGTATTTTCTTGCAGGCATAGTATTGCTGATAACAATTATCGGTATACCTTTTGGTTTGCAATGTTTCAAACTGGGGGTGTTGGCATTATGGCCATTTGGCTCGGAAGTGAAAAAACAATCGGGAAAGACAGGATGCCTAAGTACGGGAATGAACATTTTGTGGTTCTTCTTAGGCGGAATCCTGATATGTTTGACACATGTGCTGTTCGGTATTTTGTTTTATATCACAATCATTGGTATTCCATTCGGCAACCAACATTTCAAATTAGCACATATAGCTCTTACGCCTTTTGGACGCGAAATCGTGAATTAATTGATTTCCTTTTGCACTTTTCTACGAAAAAGTTTTGTGGTTTCAAAAAGATGTTGTACCTTTGTAGGTAAATTAAAATGTAGCTTAGCGAAAGGTAAGACATGAAACTGATTACGAACCCTTGGCTTGACAAGGAGGGATATAATTGCATAGGCTGCTGTCCAGGTAACCCCTTGGGCTTCCATCTGTCGTTTTACGAGGATGGTGACGATGTGGTTTCGAAATGGAGTCCCACCCAGTTCCACCAAGGGTGGATTGATACGTTGCACGGAGGTGTGCAGGCATTGCTGATGGACGAGGTAGCAGGATGGGTGGTGACCTCGAAGCTGAAGGCTACGGGTGTGACATCGAAGATGAACATACAATACCTAAAGCCTATCTCGACTCGCGAAAAGGAACTGACTATCCGTGCCCGTGTGAATAAGATGATGAGGAACGTGGCTTTCATTGATGCCGAAATCATCGATATGTCGGCTGAGGTATGCTCGAAAAGTGAATTAATCTACTTCTGTAAGAAGCTCCTCCAGCCTCTCCCTACCCCTCCCCACAAGGGAGGGAACGAGGGGGAGGACTAAAAATAGGAAAGTTGAAATTATGAATCGAAAAATATAGCTAATTATGAAGAAATTGATGTTTTTGATGGGTGCTTTCGTAGCATCTTTGATGGTTCAGGCACAGCCTGAAAATCCTTGGAATAATCCGCGAGTGAATGCAGACAACCGTCAGGACAACGTAGCAACCTATTTTGCTTACGAGAGCGAACAACTGGCACAGCAGGGGAAGAAGGAGAGTTCGACCCGTTTCCTTTCGATGGAGGGCAACTGGAAATTCAACTGGGCGAGGAATGCCAACGAGCGTCCTGCCGGCTTCTATGCTCCCGACTACGACGACTCGAAGTGGGGCACGATGCCTGTGCCGGGTATGTGGGAACTGAACGGTTACGGGGACCCCATCTATGTGAACACCTCGTATGCGTGGCGTAACGACTGGCAAACAAATCCTCCTTACGTGCAGGACTTGGCCAATCATGTAGGCTCATATCGTCGCTCATTCAACATCCCGGCTGACTGGCAAGGACAGAAGGTGTATATGCATATCGGTTCGGCTACAAGCAACATCATGATTTACGTGAATGGCCGTTATGCAGGCTACAGTGAGGATTCGAAAGTGGCTGCCGAGTTCGACATCACCCAGTTCATTCAGCCTGGTCGTCAGAACCTTATCGCGATGCAGATTATGCGTTGGTGCGATGGTTCGTATTTGGAGGATCAGGACTTCTGGCGCCTCTGCGGTATCGCACGCGAGAGCTATATCTTTGCACGTCCACAGACAAATATCCATGATATATTCATCACTCCCGACCTCACTCCCGACTATCGTGACGGTATGCTAACCATCAAGGCAGATGTGGAAAATCCTACAGGTCAGATTGTGTTCACGCTGAAAGACAAGGAAGGCAAGACGGTGAAGGAGCAGACGGTGAATGCAGCACGTGAGACATCGTGTGTAATCGCGCTGGCCGACTGCAACAAGTGGAGTGCTGAGAATCCTTATCTCTACACCCTCTATGCAACCCTGAAGCACGGTGATAGGGTGGTGGAGGTGATACCACAGCGTGTGGGATTCCGCAAAGTGGAAATTAAGAACCGTCAGCTGTTGGTGAATGGACAGCCTATTTATATAAAAGGAGTCGATCGTCACGAACTCGACCCCGATGGAGGCTATGTAGTGAGCTACGAGCGTATGCTGCAGGACATCAAGGTGATGAAGCAGCTGAACGTGAATGCCGTTCGTACCTGTCACTATCCCGACGACCCACGTTGGTATGACCTCTGCGACGAATATGGTATCTACATGACTTCAGAGACCAATATCGAGAGTCACGGAATGGGTTACGGCGAGGGTACACTTGCTCGTCGTGAGGACTATCACGATGCACATGTAGAGCGTCAGAAGCATCACCTTATGACCTACAAGAACCACCCAGCCATCATCGTGTGGTCGCTTGGTAACGAAGCTGGCTACGGAAAGAACTTCGAAGATTCATACGACTGGGTGAAGTCTTACGACCCATCGCGTCCTTGCCAGTATGAACAGGCTGGACAGAACGGAAAGACGGATATCTACTGCCCTATGTACTATGACTACAACGGCTGTGAGCGTTATTCGCAAGGCGAGAACCCACGTCCATTGATTCAATGCGAGTATGCTCATGCGATGGGTAACTCGATTGGCGGCTTCAAGGAGTATTGGGACCTTGTGCGCAAGTATCCTGCTTATCAGGGTGGTTACATCTGGGACTTCATCGATCAGGGACTTCGTAGTAAGAGCAAGATTACGGGCAAGCAGATATGGGCATACGGAGGCGATTTCGGACGCTATCCTGCCAGCGATAACAACTTCAACTGTAATGGTGTTATTAATCCTGACCGTGAACCCAATCCTCATGGCTATGAGGTGCAGTACTACTATCAGAACATCTGGACAAAGCTCATAGATGCCAAGAGCGGTAAGATTGAGATCTTCAATGAGAACTTCTTCGAGCCAATTAAGAACATCACGCTTTATTATTTCATCTCAGCTACAAACGCAGACAATACCATAGCTTTGGCAGTTGATGATATCGACCTTGAGAAGCTGAACATCAAACCACAGAGTCGTAAGGTGATTACGCTCCCTGAGTTCGCGAAAGCATTGAAGAATAAGGAAGCTGTGGGTAGGGAGGTACGGTGTCAGATTGAATACCGCCTGACCACGAAGACTGAATTGCTGTCTGACAACTTCGTGATTGCAAAGGATCAGTTCGTGTTGACGGCCTATCCTTTCGTAAAGGTCGATGAACTCAAGGCAGTAGGTGGTAGTCCTGTTACCGTAGAGGACCACTCATCTTACTTGTGGTTCAAGGCTGGCGATGTGGATGTGTTGTTCAACAAGCATAATGGTTACATCTCACACATCGACTTCAAGGGTCAGCCAATGATGCAGGAGGGCTTCGAACTCCGTCCAGATTTCTGGCGTGCTCCTACAGATAACGACCACGGAGCAGGTATGCAGCGCAGTTTGCGTACGTGGAGGAATCCAAACCTCCGCATGACTGGCTTCAAGCATGAACAGGAAGGTAGCAACTATGTTATCACAGCTGAATATACGGTAGGTGTCAGTCAGCAGCAACAGCGCCAGCGTGGACAGTTCGGTCAGCAGCAACAGCAGCAACCACAACAGCAGCAGCAGGCTCAGCAGCCGAAACTCACGCTGACCTACACCATCACACCAGCAGGTAAGATCATCGTCACAGAGGCGATGACAGTAGGGGAGGATGGCAGTAAGTTCCCACAGCTGATGCGATTCGGTATGCAGCTCGAGATGCCACAGCAATTCAACCACATCCTCTATTATGGCAAAGGTCCTCACGAGAACTATTGTGACCGCAATGGTGGAGCGATGCTCGATAACTATGGTCAGAGTGTAGCAAGTCAGTATTGGGGCTATGTGCGTCCACAGGAGTCGGGCAACAAGACTGAGGTGCGCTATTGGGATATGATATCCGAGGCGAAAGACCATCCGGCACTTCGCTTCGAAGGAACGGAACCTATGGAGTGCTGTGCTGTTCCTTATACCTACGACGACCTCGACCCAAGCGAGAATAAGGCTCAATGGCACTCTGGGGACCTTACCCCACGTCCCTATACCTGTGTGCATATCGCACAGCGTCAGATGGGACTCGGATGTGTCAACTCATGGGGTGCATGGCCTCGTCAGGAGTATCAGATGCCTTGCAAGGACCGCACCTTCACCTTTGTCATCACGCCTCAGCTGAAGAGAGGTCTCATCATCGAAAAATAAGATTGAAAAACGTATAGATATATGGTAGAAGAAATCAAGGAAGAAGTAAGGACGGAGCCGATAAGCTTCGTAGAAGAGATTGTAAGGAACGACCTGTCGGAAGGTAAGAACGGAGGAAGAATGCAGACGCGTTTCCCTCCAGAGCCGAACGGCTATCTGCATATCGGACACGCAAAGGCAATCGCTATCGACTTCGGTCTGGCGCAGAAATATGGTGGTGTTTGTAACCTGCGTATGGACGACACCAATCCACAGAAAGAAGATACGGAATATGTAGAGGCCATCAAGCGCGACATCGAGTGGTTGGGTTTTAAGTGGGGCGACGTGCTCTATGCAAGCGACTACTTCCAGCAGTTGTGGGACTTGGCGGTAGAACTTATCAAGCAAGGTAAGGCCTACGTGGACGAGCAGACATCTGAGCAGATTGCCGAGCAGAAGGGTACACCCACGCAGCCTGGTGTGAACTCGCCTTACAGGGACCGTCCTGTGGAAGAGAGTCTGCGACTGTTCGAGGAAATGAACTCAGGACAGATGGAGCCTGGCAAGATGGTGCTTCGCGCGAAGATTGATATGGCGAACCCGAACATGCACTTCCGCGACCCGATTATGTATCGTGTGTTGAATCTGCCTCATTGGCGTACAGGCCACAAGTGGAACGCATACCCGATGTATGACTATACGCACGGACAATGTGACTATTGGGAAGGTGTGACTCACAGCATCTGTACGTTGGAGTTTGTGAGCCATCGTCCGCTCTACGACCTCTTCGTGGATTGGGCAAAGCAAGTAGGGGGAGACGACCAGCCGCTTGACGACAATCGTCCGCGCCAGATTGAGTTTAATAAGTTGAACCTAACTCACATCTTGCTTTCAAAACGCAACTTGCTCATTCTGGTTAAGGAAGGGGTGGTCAACGGCTGGGATGATCCCCGTATGCCGACCATCTGCGGTTTCCGTCGTCGTGGCTACAGTCCAGAGGGCATCTTGAGCTTCATCGACAAGATTGGCTACACGAAGTTCGACGCGCTGAACCAGATGTCGCTCTTCGAGAGTGCTGTTCGTGACGACCTCAACAAGCGGGCACAGCGAGTGAGTGCTGTCGTAGATCCTGTGAAACTCATCATCACTAACTTCCCAGAAGACAAGGTGGAGGTATATACGGCTCAGAACAATCC
The DNA here is from genome assembly GCA_017615245.1 of Bacteroidaceae bacterium. Taxonomy (GTDB): domain Bacteria; phylum Bacteroidota; class Bacteroidia; order Bacteroidales; family Bacteroidaceae; genus Colivivens. The sequence continues at coordinate 40,550 of JAGAAL010000027.1, read as the reverse complement.
TGAGAACGAAGCAGACGGAACCCACGAGATAGAATTCAGCCGCGAGTTGTGGATTGAACGTGAGGACTTTATGGAGGATGCTCCTGCCAAGTTCTTCCGTTTGGGACCAGGCAAGGAAGTGCGTCTAAAGAACTCCTACATCATCCGCTGTCCGCAGGAGAACTGCTGTAAGAAGGATGCAGACGGCAATATCACGGAGATTTATGCCGAACTCATCCCTGAAACCAAGACAGGTGAGGCAAATGCCAATATGAAAATCAAGGGCAAGACCATCCATTGGGTGAGCTGCCGTCATTGCATCGAAGCCGAAGTGAGGAACTACGACCGCCTGTGGATGGTGGAGAATCCTCGTGACGAGATTGCCAAGTACTCAGACGAACATGGAGGCGTGAAGGGCATCGAGGCGATGCGTCCGTTCCTCAATCCCGACAGTTTGGAAGTGAAGAAAGCATACGTGGAGAAGTGGCTGACGACACGCAAGCCGCTCGATTACCTGCAGTTCCAGCGTATCGGCTACTATAACGTAGATCCTGACTCAACACCTGAACACCTGATTTTCAATCGTACAGTAGGATTGAGAGATAATTGGAAGAAATGAGCCCCCCTAACCCCATTAGGGGGAATTGGGTTTGCGATGAGCGTTTAGCGAATATGGAGAATTACGAGGAGTCTGTAGAATTTCAGGAACTATTGATGAACTATCAGCAAACAAGACGTCAAGGTAGGAACACCTATTTTGACTCTGATGCGTTTATCGACCTTGCTGAGTACTACATGACTCACAACCCGTTGGAGGAGGCGTTTGAGGTGATTGAAGACGGGTTAGCGTTCCATCCTGACGAGGAAGCCCTCTTAGCACTTAAGGCCAATGTGCTCATCAGTTTGAGTCGGTTTGACGAAGCGGAAGCTATCCTTGCGCAGCTCGATCCCAAAGAAGACCATGATGTGTATTATTTCTACGGTCAGCTGGCATGTGGAAAGGAACACGATTACGAGCGTGCAAACAAACTGTTCAAGAAATGGCTGAAAATCGAAATGGGGGAGTGTCGCGAGATGCCGAATCAGGAAGAAGGAGCGACGCGAAAGCGTGAAGCATTCATGCATGTCATTATGTCGGTATCCGATTTGACGGAAACCGATAAGGTGACAGAGCAGTTAACCCTTTGGGTAGATAGCTATATTAAACAATGTATACCTATCCCTGGTGACGATATCGACTTGGATATAGCCAAAACGTGTAACGAGCATCAGATGTACGCGAAAGAGATCGAATTATATACCCACATTCTCGATGCCAATCCTTATCTGCCGCAAGGGTGGACTTATATGGCCTCGTTGCAGATGCTGACTTTCGATATTGAAGGAGCTCTCAATTCTGTGGATTTCGCATTGGCAATCGATCCTGACGACACGCAAGCGTTACTGGTGAAAGGTCAGAGTTTTGCGACCCTCAACAATTATGAGGAGGCACAGAAGGCATTCAAGAAGTATATAGACCTCTCGGGCGACAACTATTATTGTATCATGTTGGCCAGCTGTTTGATGCAGACAGGAAAGAAGGAGGAAGCCTATCATTTGTTGAAAGAGAAGCAGAATATTGTTGTTCATTCTATCAAGGACAGGGGTATGAGAAGCGATATGTGGTCGTTTATCTCCGACATCTATCGTGAAGGCGGTTATTATGCCGATGCTATGCGTTCTGTGAATAATGCGCTACGTATAACGCCTGACTCACCTGCACACTTGGTGCAGAAAGGAAATATTTATCTGGCCAAGGATGCGGTGGCGAAGGCCGTGACGACGTATATTTCGGCTGCGGCGAGAGAAGAGAATCCGATCAGCGTATTGGTATATGCAGCATCCGAATTGATGGGCAAGCAGTATATGATGGCGGCGTTGATGTTTCTGAAGATGGTGACACATGAGACAGGGAATCCTGAGCATGTGAAGGCTTATCCGTATATTGCATATTGTTACTATGTGTTGGGCCTTCGTAACCATTTTCTAGGGAATTTGGAAAAAGCCTGTCAGTACACGCCCAATGTTGTAGGTGAACTGTGGGAGAACGAATTGATGGGAGTGGCTCCCGAGAACTATTATCAAGTGCTGTCATCCCTGCTCGAGGATTACAAGCCGTTTTAATCAGAGGTTTTTGACAAAGAAATTATAAGCATGATAGAGAAACATATCATATTAGAAGATATTGATTTAGTGACGTTCTACGGTGTCAACAACTGCAACCTGCAGATGGTGAAGGCGTTGTACCCCAAACTGCGCATCGTGGCTCGCGGCAACGTGATGAAGGTGCTGGGCGACGAGGAGGAGATGTGTCGGTTCGAAGAGCACATCCAGGCGATGCAGGACTATTGTTCGCGCTACAACTCGCTCAACGAGGAGGCCATCCTAAGCATCATCAAGGGTGAGGGAGTCGGCAAGAAGGAAGAAGGCGGCAACCCGTCTGCCATCTGCTACAGCATCAGCGGACGTGCCATTTTGCCGCGGAGCGAAAACCAGAAGCGGCTGGTGGACGACTACCAGACCCACGACATGCTGTTTGCCGTCGGTCCTGCCGGTTCGGGAAAGACCTATACCAGCATCGCACTTGCCGTGCGTGCGTTAAAGAATAAGGAGGTGCGACGCATCATCCTTTCGCGTCCTGCGGTCGAGGCGGGCGAGAAGCTCGGTTTCCTCCCAGGCGACATGAAGGACAAGATCGACCCGTATCTGCAACCGCTCTACGATGCCTTGCAGGACATGATTCCTGCACAGAAACTTCAAGAGTACATGGAGTTGCAGACCATACAGATTGCGCCGCTGGCATTCATGCGCGGCCGTACGTTGAACGATGCGGTGGTGATACTCGACGAGGCGCAGAACACCACGGCGCAGCAAATCAAGATGTTCCTCACGCGTATGGGACACAACACCAAGATGATTATCACGGGCGACATCACGCAGATCGACCTGCCGCGCTCCACCCGTTCGGGACTCATCGAGGCGATGACCATTCTCCGCGATGTGAAGGGTATCAGTTTCATCGAGATGAACGACAAGGATATTGTGCGCCACAAGCTCGTGACGCGCATCGTGAATGCTTATAAGGAATATGAAGATGCTAAATTACTTAAACAAATAAACGATAACAAAGATGAAGACGCTAACTCAGACAAACTTTAACTTTCCTGGACAGCGCAGCGTGTACCACGGAAAGGTGCGTGATGTGTACGACATCAACGACGACATTATGGTAATGGTGGCAACCGATCGCATCAGCGCGTTCGACGTAGTGCTGCCAAAGGGAATCCCGTTCAAGGGACAGGTGCTCAACCAGATTGCAGCGAAGTTCCTCGATGCATCGGCCGACGTAGTGCCCAACTGGAAACTCGCCACGCCCGATCCGATGGTGACCGTGGGCCTCAAGTGCGAGGGCTTCCGTGTCGAGATGATTATCCGCGGCTACCTTACAGGTTCTGCCTGGCGTGCCTACGAGGCAGGCGAGCGCACACTTTGCGGAGTGGCTCTGCCTGAGGGCATGAAGGAGAACCAGAAGTTCCCGACACCCATCATCACGCCTACAACCAAGGCCGACGAAGGTCACGATGAGAACATCTCGAAAGAGGAAATCATCGCGCAGGGCCTCGTGAGCAAGGAGGACTACGAACTGATGGAGCAGTACACCTACAAGCTCTTTGAAATCGGTACGAAGATTGCTGCCGAGAAGGGACTGATTCTCGTCGATACCAAGTACGAGTTCGGCAAGCGCGACGGTAAGGTTTACCTCATCGACGAGGTTCACACACCCGACTCTTCACGCTACTTCTATGCCGAAGGCTACGAGGAGAAGTTTGCCAAGGGCGAACCTCAGCGCCAGCTCTCAAAGGAGTTCGTGCGCAAGTGGCTCATCGAACACAACTTCATGAACCAGCCCGGACAGGTGATGCCTGAGATTACCGACGAGTATGCCGAGTCGGTATCCGACCGTTACATCGAGCTGTATGAGCACATCACAGGCGAGAAGTTCCAGAAGCAGGATACCTGCGAGGACATCGCCGCACGTATCGAAAAGAACGTGACCGAATGGCTGTCGAAGCGATAAAACCATACGGACAGCAGGGTTCGAAGCATGAGCAGGTGGAGGCGATGTTTGATAACATTGCTCCCACTTATGATTGTCTGAATCATGTGCTCTCGCTCGGCATCGACCGCCTCTGGCGCCGTAGTGCCATCAAGAAGATAAGGACACAGTCCCTTTCCCGCACCCCCTTCGGTTCCCCCGTTATCGGGGGACAGGAATCCCGAGGGGGAGAGCTAAGGATGCTGGACGTTGCAACGGGTACTGGTGATTTCGCTATTCTTGCTGCTCAAAAGCTGAATGCCAATAGGGTGGTGGGCATAGACATCAGCGACGGGATGATGGCGATTGGTCGTGAGAAGGTGGAGAAGCTTGGGCTTTCCGACACCATCATCTTTCAGCATGAGGACTGCGAACACCTGTCGTTTGCCGATGGCACGTTCGATGTGGTCATATCCGCCTTCGCCCTTCGCAACTTCGAGCATCTCGGGGCATGCCTTCGTGAGATGCGCCGCGTGCTGAAGCCACAGGGAAGCATCGTCGTCATCGACCTCTGCGCTCCGCGCCGCGCCCCCATGCGTCAGGTGTTCTGGTTCTACCAGCATGTGATTATGCCCATTGTCGGCACCCTCTTCTCCCACGACCGTCAGGCCTACCGCTACCTGCCACGAACGATGGAAGCCGTGTCTCAGGGCGACGAGATGGCTGCCAAGTTCCGCGAGGCAGGATTCACCGACGTCGAATACGAGTATTTAACTTTCGACATGTGCTGTCTTTATTCCGCTAAACGCTAACCTCTAACTGCTAAACAAATGAACCGCTACGGACTTATAGGAAAGACCTTGGGACACTCGTTTTCCCAGCGTTACTTCACGGAGAAGTTCGCCCGTGAAGGCATCAATGCACATTATGACAACTATGAGATGCCGTCGGCCGATGGGGTAGTGGAGCTCATTGCATCGACTCCCGACCTTGTGGGCCTGAACGTCACGATTCCTTACAAGAAGGATGTCATCCCGTTGCTGCGCAGTCTCGACCCTGATGCCGAAGCCATCGGAGCCGTCAATGTGATACGCATCCGCGACATGCGCGGCTTCAATACCGATGTCATCGGGTTCCGCGAATCCATCCGTCCCCTGTTGCAGTCCCATCACACCCATGCCCTCGTGCTCGGAACAGGTGGCGCATCGCTTGCTGTGATACATGGCCTGCTTCAGCTCGGCATCGAGCCGATGTCCGTTTCCCGTCACACCGCTCCCAGCTCCTCGCTCACCGCTAACCGCTCACCGCTAACCGTCATCACTTATGATGATCTCGATGCTCAGGTGATGAACGAATATAAGGTCATCGTCAACTGTACGCCCCTAGGCACCTTCCCCAATGTCGATGAGTGTGCCCCCATCCCATACCACTTGCTCACTCCCGACCACCTGCTCTTCGACCTCGTCTACAATCCTGAGGAAACCCTTTTCCTGCGGAAGGGTAGGGAGCAAGGAGCTGCCACCAAGAACGGTTACGAGATGCTTCTCCGCCAGGCCGAAGCCGCGTGGGAGATATGGAATGAATAATAGAAAGACCCCGTCACGTCATCACGACGTAGCGGGGTCAAGTGCCTATAGGTCTTTTGAACAAAAAATTACTTTTGTCTACTAACTAATCTGTCAATACTTAATTTTGAGATAACCTTATTTATTATTAACCAATACTATCATCATTTAAACATCGTCTGCTTGATGCTCTGCTCGATGTCGGATGGCGTTTCCTGCATCTTGCAGCAGTCAACAATGTACTTCCTGACCTTTTCCGGGACGGAAATCTTCTTCCAGATATCGTGGCGATTCTGCCACGTACCTTTGTATGTGTTCTTGTCTGTCAGAATGACGGCATCTTTCAATGGTTTGCGTCCCATTTCCATGTACCAGCCATCTTTCAAAGAATACTTGCCATATTCTTGCGGCATCACCACAATCTTGCCATCTTTTGTCAAAGTGATGCCCGCTGAAGCATATTCGCCGTCGGTGCCGTAGAACTTAAACTGCGTGTAGCCATTCGCCTTGCCGCACACGATTTTCTTCTCGCCTTCGAATTGCATGGACTCCATCATCCACACGCCTACGATTTCCTTGTCGTCCACTTTCGTTTGGGCATTTACATGGAGGGCACTCATGAGCACCACTGCCATCATGAACATTCCTTTCTTCATAAGTTTACAGTTTTTTTGTTAAGGGTTAGAAAATCAATAATTAATAAAACCGCTGCAAAGGTACGGCCTTTTTCCTGAGCCACCAAACATTTTACTTTGCATTTTGTTTGCATTTTCGATGCAAACAGTTTGCAAACTATTCCCTATAACTTACATTTTTTAATTTTTACATTGTTACATTGTTCTCACGCTCCGATGCTCAGCACGAATTCGTCCCAGTCGCGTGCCCCACCTTTGCTGCCGAAAACCTTTTTGTATAGGCGGCTGCGCACGGTGCTGATGGTGCTTCCGTCGCGCGACAGCACATCCGCCATCTCCGTCGGCGTGATGCGCAGTTTTATCAGCAGGCACACTTGATACTCCAGTTCCGACATCGGATACAGGTTCCTCAGTCGGCTGGTGAAACCCGGATACACCCGCTTCAGCCGTTCCTCCATCTCCGTCCAGTCCTCGTTCGTCAGCCGTTCCCCACAGGTGATGCGCTGGTGCAGCCCGATGTACTCATCCGAAGCAAAGAACTCCTCCTCCACATTCCGCATCGCCATCTTCACCGTCTGCGGACGCTCCTCATGCTCCTCGCGAATCTGCTGCAACTGAGCCAGCAACCTCCGGCGGCTTCTGTTCGTATTGATCAGCAGGTTCACGACGACAACGATGCCCAGCCCTGCAGCCACAAGGATGAACGCCAGCCAGTTGATGGTGCTCGCCTGCTCCCGTTCCTTGGCCGAAAACACATAGTTCGTAGGCTCTTTGTCCATTGTCGACGTATCGCCTGCCACGATGTCGCGCATGTCGTCGCCCCATTCCCGCCAGATGTCCTCTGCCCGATGGTAGCCGTACTTCACCCCATTGCGCTGAATGGTCATCGTCGTGTCATCAATCATCGTCAGCGGACGCGGATTGCCTTCCTCCAAATACAGGAACTCGCCGCCGCCCTTGTTCACCACCGTCACATTCCCCCGTTCCATCGGCGTCATGACCAACCCCGAAGGTGTCCGTATCAGTCGGCACACGTACAACGTGCTGTCGCCGTCATAGATAAGCCCATGCGCCCCCTCGTCGTCCGACGTGATGTCCGACCGCTTGCCACCCGGGTATTCCCTGAACTGCAACGTCCACACCCCCTGCATCACATACTCGCTTTCCTCCTGTCCGCATCCCACGAACAGCAGCGTCGCCAAAACTATCAACCATTTCTTCGTCATAGCCATTCGATTTTTTAATTTGCCTGCAAAGATACACAATTTCCCTCACCCCGCCAAACATCCGACTTTGCATTTTGTTTGCATTTGCCGTTCGTGGTCCAATGGGTGGAACAAATTATTATGTTGCCGCTTCCACTTATTTCCCACTGCATTCCCGCCCAAAGTCGGAAACGCTTCTTTCTTCCCCGAAGCATTTCCGACCCAGGTCGGGAGCATTGCTTTCTTGTATAAGAAGTGAAAATCAGCAACTTCATATCGCTTCACCAAAGAAAACGACGAAATCCGAAGAATTATTCCGTTTTTTGCAACGTGTTAATCAAAGAAGAATGAAACACAAACGGGGGCTTACACCCCCGCTTATGTTATTCTGCCCCGTCATCAACTGCGACACTTATTCATTTCTTACTTCCAATCGAATAAGATGTTCGTTATATGTTGCAGGATATCTTATTAATGCTTTGCCATCGTTGCCTCGTATGATTGTGCCGTAATTGTTCATGTCATACCATCTCTGGCAATTACTGCATCGGGCGATACTCTCATCAAAGTCCAAATCTAAACGAGTAGTAGTGCAGTTTGGACATGAGCCGTCGTAGATGAGAAGATAATAAAAGGGAAGGTAGTCTTCGAGTTCAGGCTTCTGGTTCACGTTCGCGAACAAGTTGGAGAAGCCGAAAATAAGACTGTTGTTCTGCCCCAGCAGATAGTCATAACCAGACTCTGCCGGATAGCTCTCCCTTGGCAGATAACTGCTTGTGAAACGTAGCTCCTTTCCATCAGTACCCTCTTGTAAGGTCACAAGAGAGAACTTTCCAAATGGATTATTCTCAGCCCACAGTTGGAAATATGTTGTGGCAAAACGGCAGGGTAGTGTTGAGTATTCAGGTGTGGTGGAATAACTGCTCCCTTGATAACTGACGATGACATCCCCATAAAATCGGGGGGCACCAAAAGTATTTGTTTTCAACGCCATTCTGTATTCATGTCCATTTGGATACTCCACTACGAATTCATAACTTGCAGGTTTTGCTCCCCTGTTGGATATGTGCCAATATTTCCGTTTCGTCTTTCCGCCGTTCAGTTCCAGTTCTTTCATGGCTTCATGAGTCAGGTGTATTGTATAGGATGCATAGGGTTCGCTATAGCTCACACTTTCAGCACGGAATACGATTTTCCCGTCTTGCTCAAAATCAGTCTCACCACCAAGTGAGTTCCATGTCCCGTACTGCCACCCGATGGGCACATTGTCTTTATATTCGGGCAAGAACTTGACAGCATTGCTCCCAAATATGTTTTCAACATAATACTGTCCGTTACGGTCATGGTAAACCATCAAGTCAAGGTCTTCATCCCAAATATAATCGAAGAAGGTCGCACCCTTAAAAGAGTTGAGGCCATCTGCTCCCAATCCCATGAGCATCTCACTGTCTCCCATCTGCATCGGAATAAAGATTGTTCCTTTATACGAGAACAGAGCTTTCTCTTTTACCAATTTAGCCGTTGAGCCAGCCGGTTGCAAGAATCCCTCCCTCACTCGTTCCTCGCCATTGACATAGACATAAACTTGAATATACGACCATTGGGCTTCTTCGGGATATTTGGTTCCTGTCAGTATGGTTACTGAGTCGCCGACAAAAGCACACCATCGGTTCTTTATGTTCGTGATGTCCTTAATGCCCATTCTTACAAACGTTTGGTCAATGCCTTCTTTGCTTGTAGGGATGGTGTAATAGCCCTCCGCCATTGTAGTAACAGGCAGATTCTTGTCATCCTCTTCATCGTTGCCTTCTTTGCTGCATGAGAACGAAAGTAGCAGGGCAAGGAGGATGGTAATTGTAATGTTCTTTTTCATTTCTGGTTAATTCTTAAAAAAAACGGTGCAAAGGTACAAAATAATTCACAATGTATAAAGAATAATTGATAATAATTTGCAAATAAAGGCTAAATAGAACGAGAAGGTCTTTGAGTTCCCTTCTCAATACCAATCCCTTCCACTTACTTCATGAAGCGTTTCCGCTACTTGTCGGATGCGTTACTTTTGTCCCTGGAGCGTTTCCGCTCCTTGGCGGAAACGTTGCTTTTGTCCCGGAGCATTTCCGCCACCTGGCGGAAGCATTACTTTTGTCCCTGGAGCGTTTCCGCCACTTGGCGGAAGCGTTACATTCGTCCCGGAAGTGTTTCCGCTCCTTGGCGGAAGCGTTGCTTTTGTTTCTGGAGCGTTTCCGCCAGTTGGCGGAAGCGTTGCTTTTGTTGTATAAGAAGTGAAAATCAGTAATTTCGCAATGTCTCTACAACAAAGAGCGGGAAGCCATGCAGCTCCCCGCTCTTTGGTTTAACGGACATCGAACTTGATGCCTGCTTATCACGTTTCATACCTTATTATATATTATATTAAATGGAATGTTCTCAGTTGCGGAACACGAGCGCTCCGTCCTGTTCGTCGACCGTGATGGTCGTGTCGCGGCTGACCGTTCCTGCCAGCATCTGCTTCGACAGGTCGTTGAGCAGATGGTGCTGGATGGCTCGCTTCACCGGTCGTGCACCGTACTGCGGATCGAAACCTGCACGTGCAAGGAACTGCAGAGCGCGGTCGGTGAGGGTCATCGTGATGCCGTTGTCGGCCATCATCTTCTGTACCCCTGCAATCTGGAGTTTCACAATCTGCAGAATTTCGGCTTCGCTGAGCGAACGGAACGTGATAATCTCATCGATACGGTTGATGAACTCCGGCCGCATAAGCCCGTGCAACTGCTCTTCGCTGCAGTTCGACGTCATGATGATGATGGTGTTCTTGAAGTTCACCGTACGTCCCTTGTTATCGGTCAGACGTCCGTCGTCGAGCACCTGCAAGAGGGTGTTGAACACGTCAGGATGTGCTTTTTCGATTTCGTCGAACAGTACGACGCTGTAAGGCTTGCGGCGCACGGCCTCTGTCAGCTGACCGCCTTCCTCATAGCCGATGTAGCCTGGAGGCGCACCGATGAGTCGCGACACGCTGTACTTCTCCTGATACTCGCTCATGTCGATTCGCGTGATGAGCGATTCGTCGTTGAACAGATAGCTGGCCAGCGCCTTGGCAAGTTCGGTCTTGCCGACACCCGTAGGGCCGAGGAAGATGAACGAGCCGATGGGCCGGCGCGGGTCTTGAAGTCCCGCACGACTGCGACGCACGGCATCGCTCACGGCCTGGATGGCCTCGTCCTGACCTACCACGCGGCGGTGGAGTTCCTCCTCGAGATGGAGCAGTTTGTCCTTCTCGCTCTGCAGCATCTTGCTCACAGGAATGCCCGTCCAACGGCTCACCACATCGGCAATATCCTCGCTCGTTACCTCCTCTTTGATCATCGCATTTCCGCCTTGTGTGGTTGCCAACTGCTCCTGCACCTTATGTATATCGTCCTGCAACGACTGTATCTTTCCATAACGAATCTCAGCCACACGTCCGTAGTTGCCTTCGCGTTCGGCACGGTCGGCCTCGAACTTCAGATGTTCGATGTCCTGCTTGTCCTGCTGAATCTTATTGACGAGATTACGTTCCTCCTGCCATTTGTCGTGAAGCACGGTGTATTGGGCATTCAGGCTGTCGATTTCTTCGTTGAGTTGGTTGAGTTTGGTCTTGTCGCCTTCGCGTTTGATGGCTGCACGCTCAATCTCGAGTTGTTTCAGCTTACGGCTGATTTCGTCCAACTCCTCGGGTACGGAGTCGCGCTCCATACGCAGTTTGGCAGCCGCCTCATCCATCAGGTCGATGGCCTTGTCGGGCAGGAACCGCTCGGTGATGTAACGGTTCGACAGCTCCACAGCCGCGATGATGGCGTCGTCCTTGATACGTACCTTATGATGGTTCTCGTAGCGCTCCTTCAGTCCACGCAGTATGCTGATGCTGCTGAGCACGTCCGGTTCGTCAACCATCACCGTCTGGAAACGACGTTCGAGCGCCTTATCTTTCTCGAAATATTTCTGGTATTCGTCGAGCGTCGTGGCACCGATGCTGCGCAGTTCGCCACGCGCCAACGCAGGCTTCAGAATGTTCGCCGCATCCATCGCTCCCTGCGTCTGTCCGGCTCCGACCAGCGTGTGGATTTCATCGATGAAAAGGATGATATTCCCCTCGCTCTGCACCACAGCATTGATGACCGCCTTCAGTCGTTCCTCGAACTCACCCTGATACTTAGCACCGGCAATCAGCGCGCCCATATCGAGCGAATACAACTGCTTATCCTTCAGGTTCTCGGGCACATCGCCACGAAGGATACGGTGAGCCAATCCCTCCACGATGGCGGTCTTTCCCGTTCCCGGCTCGCCTACAAGTATCGGGTTGTTCTTCGTCCTTCGACTCAGTATCTGCAGGACACGTCGAATCTCCTCGTCGCGCCCAACGACAGGGTCGAGCCTTCCGGCCCGCGCCTGCTCAATCAAGTTCGTTGCATACTTCTTGAGAGCCTCAAGGTTGAATTCCTTTTGGCTGCCTCCGTTTGTTTGGTTGTTTGTGTTCATATTCATTGTAAAAATCTCCTTTCATCTTCCTGAACATCAAATGTTGTTCCAAGAAGCGAAAGGAGACAAAAAGACACAACGGAGTGACGAAATGGCGTGTTACTGAGGGATGTTTACTTTCAAAATGGCAGGAAAACAGTAACTTGGGTCGCCGCGTTCCTCCAACGATTTTTGTAGATTTCCTGCCGTCCGGGAGAGTTTCCCTTTGTACAAAGTCTTCTTCCCATAAACCACTTTTACGGCCTTATCAAGATTGACGAGCTGGTCGTTCAGGTAGAGCGTCACCTGCGAGTAATCGCACTTTGTGATGGTCACCGTATTATTATTAATGGAAGCCCTCAACACATTGCCTTTCTTCGTCTCAGATTCCGGGACACCGAGCCAATAGAAATGCGTTCGACCGTTATCGCCCTGACACCACACTACCGTCGTCGGATACGGATTGCGTTTGTACTTCGCCATCCACGGCAGCGCCGCCTTGTCCTCAAGATCCATCCAATGAGGCTTCCCTGCGACGATATGCGTCTCGTGGACGTATCCATCAGGGTCGGCACGTTGCAAAGAATCCAATTCCAATCCTCGCTGTGCCACTTCCTTATTACGATTGTAGGCCGCATCCTCGCCGCCACACCAGAGCATGAATGGCAAATTGCGAACGCCCAACAGACTGACATCACCCGGATGTCCTGCCATCATCGAAGCCGCTGCCCAGTGGTCGGCCATGCGCGGAGCCATTCGCCAAACGCCATCTCCGCCAGCAGAATAGCCCATGAGATAGACTTTGTCGGGATTGACATCGTAGTAGAGCATCATGGTTTGAATCAACTCCTCGAACATCTTGTCAATCGGATTCTTGAACCACATGTCCCAGTCGTCCCAAGGAGCACGCGGACATACATACACCCCTTCAGTAGGCTGGTATAGCTGCTTCTGATTCTCCCATTGGCTATCGTTGAGCGATGTAGGAGCATTACCACCTCCATGCATCGAAATCCACAAACTCCGCCCGTCAGCAGGTTTCTCACCGAACACCTGAGCGGTATATTTCATCTTCAGGTTTCCCTGGGTGATACAATTAAACACATTTGTAGTTCGGAGTTGCTCTTTCAGTTGCTCTTTCCATTCATTGATAAGTTCGGTTCTTGCCGCTTCCGCTTCTGCCTTTGTCAGCCGCTGTGCCATCATCACATTGTTCATGAATAATGTGATAACGATAAGTATGAGTTTGTCGATTTTCATCTTGCAATGATGTTTTTTATTACGATGCAAAGTTACGAAAAACTTATAGTTTTTGTTTTAGTTCGGGCGTAAAAGTGCTTTTCGATGTGCTCTACAGACCACATTCTCGTTCAAAATGCAGTTTTATGACAAGCTTTTACGTAAAGAATGGTTCTATGTGAGTTTTTTTTACTAACTTTGCGCGGTTTTTTGTGGAAGTTTCCCCATTGGGAAAAGGAAGAAGATTTTTTTTAATTTTTTTTAAGGTCTTTCACAATAAAATAAGAGAGTTTACGTTTAATAATATGAATTGCGTAGAAAAAAGTTGTATGCACTAACAAAATGCATCAAAATACAATGACAAGAGAATCGGAATATACAATAAAAGATGGCATGAGTACATTGGAGAAATCGATTAAACGAGTCTTTGATTTCTTTGGCGCGCTGATAGGATTGGTTTTGACGTGTCCAATATTTATTGCTATTATCATTGCTCAGAAAATAGAGGGGGAAGGTCCCGTATTTTTCTGCCAAGAACGTATCGGCCGTGATGGCAAAATGTTCAAAATCATAAAATTCCGGACAATGAAGACAACAGCTGAAGACGAAGGTCCGCAATTAGCTCATGAGCATGATGATAGATTGACGGAGGTTGGAAAGTTCCTTCGACAACATCACTTGGACGAACTGCCACAATTGGTAAATGTTCTGAAAGGTGAGATGTCTTTTGTAGGATACCGCCCCGAACGCGAATACTTTATCAATCAGATATTAGAGATCCGTCCCGATTATGTCAATCTGTATATGAGCCGTCCAGGCGTGACATCGAATGCAACTTTGCATAATGGATATACCGATACGATGGACAAGATGATTATCAGATTAGACATGGATTTAGAATATTTAAAGCACCGGACCCTGTGGGGAGACGCAAGGATTATTGGTGAAACATTGTGCTCTGTGGTTGGTGGAAAGAAATTCTGATATCATGCCATAAATCCTCCTCTGGGAGGACTTTGTGTTTTTATTATAATGATTAAATAACTTCAAAATAGTCGAGAATACTTACGAGGAAATTATGAAGAAATCGATGATAAAACGTTTTTGGGTTTTAATGGTAATAGCTCTTTTAGGAGGGGCATGCTCCAAGATGTATGCACAGTCGATGACCGATAATCAAGTGATTCAGTATGTGCTCGAACAGCAACAAGCAGGCAAGAATCAGGCTGATATCGTTCAAAACCTTTTAAAGCGAGGTGTGACACTTGAGCAGATTCAGAAAATCAGGAAGAAAGTAGCCGCCCAAAAAGAACAGTTAGGTGCCGTCTCGCTCGAGGGTGCAAGCGTGAAAGTCTCAGATAATCGTCTGCGAACAGATAAGCAATTGAACGGCGAGTCATATCAGAGGCAGAACAACTACATGGTGCGTAGCCAAGTGCGAGGTGTCAATGGACGAGATAACTATACCCCAGAGGAGCAAGAGCAATTAATGAATGAAGCGGTAGAGTTTTTCGACCTTGATTCTTTGGCATATTATCGTCGATTGGAGAACACTGAGGATCAGGTGTTTGGACGTAATTTGTTCAATAATCCTCTCCTTTCTTTCCAACCAAGCATGAATATTGCAACTCCAGCAAACTACCGACTGGGTGCAGGCGATGCCGTTATTATTGATGTATGGGGAGCATCCCAACAGACATTCCAAGGTACAATCTCTCCTGATGGTACTGTTACAATCGAAGGTATAGGTCCCGTTAAATTGGCTGGATTGACGGTCGCACAAGCAAATGGTGCGCTGAAGTCCAGGATGGGTAAGTATTATCAAGGTTCGCAAATCAATCTCACCGTAGGGGATACTCGTTCTATCATGGTACAGGTCATGGGTGAAGTTAGAATGCCTGGTACTTATACTTTGAATTCCCTTTCAACCGCTTTCAACGCACTCTATACGGCTGGTGGTATCAGCGACATCGGAACTTTGCGTGATATTAAAGTGTATCGAGCTGGCCGACAAATTGCCTCCATCGACGTATATGACTATATCTTAAATGGAAATTCCAGTGGTGACGTTCGCTTGCAAGACAATGACATCATTGTTGTTGGATCGTACGATTGTCTGGTTAGGATCAAGGGAAAAGTAAAGCGCCCTATGTACTATGAGATGAAAAGCTCAGAAAGTGTGTCTACGATTCTTAGTTACGCGGGAGGGTTCACCGGTGATGCATATAAAAAGAATGTACGATTGATTCGAAAGAGTGGGGCAGAGTATTCGATTCATACCATAGGTGAATTCGATATGAATGGCTTTAATCTGAACGATGGAGACTCTATTTATGTAGATTCTGTAGTAGAACGTTATTCGAATATGGTGGAAATCCGTGGAGCCGTTTATCATCCTGGCATGTATCAGATGGGTGGAAGTATCAGTGGTGTTCGCGATCTTATTACTGCTGCTGAAGGTGTTCGCGATGATGCATTTTTGAACAGAGCAGTCATGCATCGCCAACGTGATGATATGACTCTTGAAGTAATACCTGTTGATGTGAAAGGCTTACTCGAAGGTAGTGTACCCGATATTCCTCTCAAGAAAAATGATGTTTTGTATATTCATAGCCGTACAGAAGATGTGACGAGTAAAACCATTTCTATCTCTGGTGAGGTATTATATCCAGGAACATACCAATATGCTGACAATACAACGCTGGAAGATATCGTACTTCAAGCAGGAGGCCTGACAGATGCTGCATCTTTGTCGAAAGTTGATGTGTTTCGCCGTCATTTCGATCCCAAGTCTTTGGAGTATATTGATGAAACCTCAGAAACCTATTCGTTTGCACTTCGTGATGGTTTTGTGGTTGATGGAGAGCAGGGATTTGTTCTTCAGCCATTCGATGTAGTTGTGGTACGTAAAAGTCCAACATATTCACCGATGGAGACAGTATCTGTGACAGGTTGTGTGAATTTCGAGGGGAATTATCTGATAACAAATAGAGATTATAAGTTGAGTGACTTGATTCGTGCAGCTGGCGGATTGTCAAAAATTGCCTATGCCAAAGGAGCACATATTGAACGTACATTGACAGAAGAAGAACGTAAGCAACAAGAAGCCTCTTTACGTGCATCACAGATAGAACTGTATGAGGAGTCGATGAGGGACAATAAACAGAGTTTTAGCCTCGAACAAGGTGAAGAGTTGCTTAATATGAAAATGAATTTGACAGGTATTGGCTCTATTCCTGTCGATTTGGAGGAAGCGCTCCGAAAACCTGGAGGAGGAGAAGATATTACACTCCGTCCAGGAGATAAGTTGGTTGTCCCAGAGTATTCTGCATCTGTTAAAATTGTTGGTGATGTGATGTTCCCCGTGACTATTAGTTATAAGAAGGGTGAGTCGTTGAATTATTATATTAAGCGTGCCGGAGGTTATGGGGATAATGCCCGTAAAAACCGTGTATATGCTATTTATATGAATGGTTCTGCACAATTGTTATCTCATCATTCCAGTTCTGTTATTCAACCAGGCTGTCAGATAGTCGTCCCATCGAAGAAGAACAGGAATAAATTGTCAACGGCCGAAATTCTCAGTATTGGTTCTTCATCAGCTTCCATCGCAGCTGTTGTCGCAACGATTGCAAATATCTTAAAATAGAAATGTACATTTGTGTATGATGGATAATAAGAAAAACGATGTAATCGATTTGAGAGTAGTAATAAGCTTGTTGTTGCAACGCAAAAAGCTTTTCGTAAAAGTTCTTATTGTAACTTTTGTTATAGCAAGTGCATTGATTCTTTGTGTCCCAAGAACGTATACATGTACTGTGAAGTTAGCTCCAGAAGCTGCTAATGCAACAACAGGAAGTGCTCTTGGATCTATTGCCTCTTCATTGGGATTTGATTTAAGCAATATGGAATCGAATGATGCAATATTTCCCTTATTATATCCAGAACTGTTTGAATCGAATGATTTCTTGGTGCAGTTATTCGATATTAAGATAAAGAGTCTTGACGGGGAGATAAACACATCGTATTATGATTATCTCGAAAAGCATCAGAAGAAAGCAATATGGAAGATTCCTTTTACCTGGTTGATTAGCAAAATAAATAATCTAATGTCGCCTCCAGTCGATGTGGCAGGAAGTAATCAAGAGGAGAATCACTCAAAGTCATTTATTTTGTCTCGTAATCAAGTGAGGATTGTGGAGAAAATGAAAGACCTTATTGTGTGTAATATTGATAAAAAGACAAATGTGATTAGTATTGTTGTTACAGATCAGGACCCCCTTATTTCTGCAACGATTGCAGACTCGGTAAGAATGAAGTTACAACAATTTATTATTGATTATCGTACAGAGAAGGCTCGTGTGGATGTGGACCATTATCAGGAATTACTTGATAATGCCAAAATAGAATACGATTTGGCATTAGCGAAGTATAGTGAATACTCAGATACACATAAAGACATCATATTGCAGGCATACATATCCGAACGCGACAAACTGGAAAACGATATGTCATTGAAGTATCAGACATATACAGCCATGAAAGCTCAGCTTGAAGCGGCCAAATCAAAGTTGCAAGAAAAAGTTCCTGCGTTTACTGTGTTGCAGGGTGCTTCTGTCCCTATCAAGCCTACCGGCCCTAAGCGTATGATATTCGTAATCGGTATGTTGTTCCTTTCTGTTATAGTAACTTCCTTAGTTGTACTAAAAGGACAAATAGCAGATATGTTTAAAATATAAGTAAATTTGTGAATAAGCTTGCATAGTGCAAAGTTTTATAACAACCATAGCTTTTAAACCTTGCAATGAGTTCCTCGAAGCGTGTAATAGTTAATACTCTGGCGCAGAATATACGGTCATTACTGAATATCGGTATGTCGCTTTATTCTGCCCGCATTGTACTTGATGCTTTGGGCGAGTCTGATTATGGAATCTTCTCTTTGGTTGGAGGTGTGATTTCTATGTTGGGCTTTATTACAAATGCGATGGTTGTTTCTACTCAGCGTCATCTTTCTTTTCTTTATGGTAAAGGAGATAATGATGGTGTTCATAAGATGTTTTCAAGCGGTCTTTTGCTTCACTATTTATGGGGCATCCTTTTGGTGCTCCTATTTGTTCTTGTCCGGCCATTGGTGTTCAATTCTGGTATTTTAAATATTGAAGCGTCGCGCCATGTTGTTGCAAATTCTGTATATCTGATATTGGTGATTTCGTTGTTTGTGTCATTTATTACCGCTCCATTTAGGGCATTGTTTATTGCAAGGGAGAATATTGTATTTATTTCAATTGTTGATGTTATTGATGGCGCTTTAAAACTCGGCTTGGTCTTCACGCTTTATCAGATACCCTCAGATCGACTTGTTGTGTATGCATTAATTGTGACGGGAATAGCTGTGTTTAATTTAGTTGCATTAGCAGGTTATGGAATCTTTAAATATAGTGAATGTTGTCTCATTCCCAGAAGATTCGACACCAAAATGATGCGTCAGATGAGTAGCTTTGCAGGATGGACCATTTATAGTACAGGTTGTATAGTTGGGCGCACACAGGGATTGGCTGTCGTATTGAATCATTTCTTTGGTGAGGTTATTAATAGTGCATACGGAATCGCCATACAGGTGACTGGCGCTGTATAGTTTGTCGCTCAGTCGGTACAAAATGCTATGAGTCCTCAAATCGTTAAGTCGGAAGGTAATGCTAATCGTAATTTGATGTTGTCAAAGTCGGAGTCAGCGAGCAAGTTTGCTTTTTTGCTTATGGCGATAGTAGTTATTCCATTAGTATGGGAAATGCCTCATGTTTTGGATTGTTGGCTGAAGAATGTTCCTGATTATTCTGTCGTATTTTGTCAATATGTCTTGATTGCTGCTTTAATTGATCAAATAACAATTGGATTGGGAATAGCTAATCAGGCAATAGGTAAAATACGCAACTATTCTTTAGTCATCAATACTATTAAGCTTCTGACGTTACCTATTGCTTGGATTTGTTTGGTACAAGGGTTCCCCGTTGAGAGTACAATGTATTGCTATCTTGGAGTGGAAATTCTTTGTGCATGTTTGCGTTTGCCATTCTTGAAATATACAGCAGGATTGTCAATCAGACATTTTGTGGGACATGTATGTATGCGTGTCGCTTTACCGGTTTTGATGTTAATAATGACATGTTTTATATTCACACGTTTTATAGACATTGAGTATAGGTTTATTTATACTTTGATTGTCTCTGCCATTCTATGCTTACCTGTTATCTGGTACGGATCATTGTGTAGGAAAGAACGCTATACTATACGTGAAATCATAAAACGAAAATAACAATGCAATTGATGATGAATTATATTTGGAATATTATATATGCCATTTTGGGACGGCTATCACCGAAGACTTTGGTTAGCCTTCATTACCGACGTTCCAGAGGGACGTTTCTGAAATGGAAAAATCCGCAAAGTCTTGACGAGAAGATAAACTGGTTGAAGTTTTATGGTGATACATCACGATGGCCGGAATTGGCTGATAAGTACAGAGTCCGGGAATATGTCGCAAAATGTGGCTTTGAGAAGATGTTGGTACCTTTGATTGGAAAGTGGGATAAAGCCACGGATATTGAATGGGATAAGTTGCCGAACCAATTCGTAATGAAAACAAATCATGGTAGCGGTGATGCTTTAATTTGTAAAGATAAACAATCTTTAGATACTGTTTTTTGGACTGCAGAATTTGCTCGCTTGCTAGATTCTAAGTTTGGCCGTTCGATGGGAGAACCTCATTATGATAAAATAATTCCATGTATCATTGCAGAGCAATTACTTGACAATACCAAACAACGGATTAAGTCAACTTCTTTGGTTGATTATAAGATATGGTCGTTTGATGGTAAGCCTGCATACATTTGGGCATGTTACAATCGGACAAAAGAATCCTGTGTGGTCGGCGTATATGATTTAGACTGGAACTTCCATCCTGAGTATTCTGTGTCATTGCCTCATTATATACTTGCCAATCAGCCGTTACCTCGTCCATATAGCTTGGATTCTATGTTGGATGCCGCTTCTCGTTTATCGAAGGGATTCCCCGAAATTCGAGTTGATTTCTATGAAGTAGACGGTAAACCTTATTTCGGAGAAATGACATTTACTGCCTCTGCAGGTTTTAATAGTTTTTATACTTCAGAATTCCAAAACATACTGGGCCGTTTGATTAAGTTATAGTTTTATGTCTATGGTCATGACAATACCGCTAAAGTTTGACATAAAAAATACAAAAGTATTACCGATATGGTTTTCTGTAATTCTTTTTACACGCATGGTAATTACGTTTACTGTGTTTGGCTTTTTGCAGCCGATATCATATCTGATCTTTGGCCTAATGTGTTTAAACTTTGTAGTGGTAAGTGTGCTGTATATTAAAGGAATGAAGATGTCACAATACGGTTTGGCCGTGTTTATGTATATGATTTCGATAGTCGTATTTACGACAATACAGGGCACAGATATAAAAACTGCGTTATACGATGTGATGGAAGTATTTAGCCTCCTATGTATCTTTGCTTATTATTCTAACCAATGGAAAACTCTGTTGTATTCGATATGTTTACTCTTCTCGGCGGTTGTATATCTTAATCTTGTGATTATGGTTGTTTTTCCTGATTGGATGTTTGCGGCAGAAGATGAATTTGATTCTTTTTTATTAGGCGGAAATCGTAACCAGATGGGATGCCGAATGATGTGTGCGATGATATCTTCTATATTATGTACACCATATAATAAGAAATGGATATTGAATACTGTAGGTGTAGCTTTGGTCTCGGTCATAACATTGTTGTTGGTTGGCTCTATGAATTCTATTGCTAATATAATTCTATATAGTGTATTGTGTCTTATACCTTCCAAGAAACTATTGAAATATGCGCTTGTCAGTTTTTTTGCTTTTTATGTGCTATTCCAATGCTTTGTTTGTTTTCAAGGGGAAGAATTGCATAATAACGAATTGGCTGCATATTTAATTCAAGACGTGTTAGGAAAAGATATGACCTTTACAAACCGAACGGAAATGTGGGATGCTGCAGCCAAAAAGTTCGCTGAATCTCCAATAATCGGATGGGGGCGAGTCGATGCGGATTGGTATGTCACAGAAATGAATAGTTTTGCTATAGGGCCTCATAACTTTATCTATTCTGTTCTTATATATGGAGGTCTAATAGGAATCGCTTTGTTTGTCTATTGTTGTGTTGTGGCAATTAAGCGTATTTGGGATCATTTAGATCGTACTGCTCTTTTATTATTACTCGGTACTGTCGCATTTATGTTTATGATGTGTTTTGAGGTTTATAAGGTGTTCTTTGTCTTTTATTTATTTGCGATGATTTATAATTATCCAGATTTATATCCAATTCCGCAGGATGAAGCAAGAAAGGAGAGCGATGTAGAATGACTATATTTCCGATGTTGTCGATAGTAATGCCCGTATATAATAAATTGAAACAGACTCTATATATGGTAGAATCAATAAGAGCAAATCGTTTTCAATTATGGGAATTATTAGTGGTTGACGATGGTTCTGATGAGGATACAATTACTGTACTAAACCAATTGTCGTGCAAGGATTCTCGTATTAGGATAATACGACGTAATCGCTCGCCCAAAGGCGCGCAGACATGTAGGAATATTGGTATGGAACAGGCTAAAGGCAAATATATTATTTTCTTTGACAATGATGACTATGTCCTTCCATATTGCCTCGAAACGAGAGTAGGTGCAATGGAGTCTAACCCGTTGTTGGATTTTATGGTTTTTCCAACGGGAGTTATTATAGATGATGTTTACACCGATGTCGCTCATCAATCTTCTTACGGATATCCTATATATAAAGATGATCTAGATGCATTTGCTCGTAGACAATTGCCTTTCGTCGTGTGGAATAATATATATCGTGTTGATTCATTGCGTATGGCAAATATCAAGTGGGATGAAAATTTATTGTCGCTACAAGATGCGGACTTTAATGTCCAGACAATAGTGGCGGGGCTAAAGTATAGTTATTTTGATTGTCCAGCCGATTTGGGGTATCGAATAGGTCTGCGAAAAGAGTCTGTCTCTAAGAAATTTGCTTCGCTGTCTCACAAGAACAGTACTCTATATGCCATTGAGAAGTATTATAGAATGTATAAGGACTATTCAGGAGATAAATATAACTCTGCATTATATAATGGCGTGTTATTCCTTTATAACCGTGTTATGGCTGATGGTATAGATGTCGAATATGCACGTTTGATGGTTCAGACAGTAAAACGGAATTCTGTTTTTTACGGTACGTTATTGAGTTTAGCAGTTAGGTCTTCTATGATTTTGCAAACGATTATGCCCAATAAGTATGCACGTCAGATTCCGATGGTTCCGTATTTGATAGAGTATAGACATAGAATAAAAGACAAAATAACTAAAATCCATAAATTAAAAAAACAATGAAGAGAGTATCAGTTATTATTGTTACATATAATTCAGAACAAGACATATTTGACTGTATTAATAGTATCAGAGAATATGCTGATATTCCATTAGAGGATATAGAACTTGTTGTTGTTGATAATGGCAGTCTCAAAGTGGACAAAATGTTTGACGACTTGTGTGAACTTTGGGGAGAGGATATTGTATTGTTAAAAAACACCCATAATGGAGGATATGGGCAGGGTAATAATATTGGCATCCGTCATAGTTCGGCTTCTGTTATATTGATTATGAATCCAGATGTGAGGCTGGCATCTCCTTTTTTTGCAAAACCCTTGAATGCATTTGAATCAGATACAAAACTTTGTATGTATGGAATGAAACAGATGCTAACAGAAAAGCGTGAGAGTAGAAGCTCATTTATGTGTACTCTGATGATGAATGGATATTTGCGTACTCTGCTGGAAGCTGTATGTAACCGCTTAGATTTTTATATACCACGTTGGCAGTACTTTTCAGGTTCATGTTTCTTTGTACGACGCAATATGTTCGAAGATGTTGGCTTATTTGACGAATCTGTCTTTATGTATGGTGAAGAAGATGATATACATTGGCGATTAATGCATCGTTGGGGGGCTAATTTCCGTTATGATAAATCTATGCACTATTTACATCTCACATCAGAGCGTCAACCCGATTTCGATTATGAAATGAATATTATTCAGGCAGCCTTAAAACATCATGCCAAGAATGGCTATCCTTTAGAAAAATCTTTACGCAATTTCCGGCAAATATATCTTTGCCGTTATTGGAGAGAGAGATTTTTGATGACCACCAAAGGTAATAATTGTAGAATGAAAGTATTGCAGAGAGTTTTGAACAAATTGAAGGAGATGTAGACGGAAAAGATATGAAAAAGAGAAATAATATGGTATACAAGATATTATTCTTGAGTTTTTTTTGTTCCACAATAATCTGTTCATGCATAAATGCGCAGATGGATACAAAACGAGAATATGAGTTAATGTGGCAAGATGATTTCAACGGGAATACTATTGACACTTGTTCGTGGTCTTTTATGAAACGAATCCCATACAATTGTGGAAGATACTGGTCTGATCATGCTAAATTGTATCGGGTTAGTGGTGGAAAGCTACGCATTTTTGCTCGCAGAAACAATGGTATTGCTCCTAATGATACTGCTCAATACTTGACAGGAGGCCTTACGACTCAAAACAAACGCTATGTCGGTTATGGAAAGATTGAAGTAAGGGTTCGGGTCAAGGGTGCGCAAGGAACCTGGCCTGCTATTTGGACTTTACGAGAAGACGGAAAGAATGACACTCGGAAAAAGGGATATGCAGAACTTGATATTATGGAATATGTGAATCGAAATAAATTTGCATACCAAACTATCCATACTTATTATACACTACAACAAGGAAGTAAAGGCCATCAGATTAAGGCTGATATCAATTATGGGAAATGGAATGTATATGCAGTAGAGATTCTTCCTGATTGTATTATATATAGTGTGAATGGCCATGATACGTGTGTCTATACTAAGGATTCCCTTTCCGAAGCAGAAGGGCAATGGCCATTTGGTATTGATATGTATCTAATGATGGATATGCAGGTAGGAGGTTCATGGGTAGGGCATGTTGACCCTAAATCATTCCCTGCATATATGGACATTGACTGGGTGAGGATGTATAAGTGGAAAGATAGTAACAGTGACAACGTCCTCAAATAGCTACTTAATCAATACCTAACTCCTCAAGAAAACGTATTGGGTCTGTAATGTGCTTGGCACATGTTTTTAATGTGTCTAAAGGTAATTCCCACCATTGTGAACGAATTAAACGGTCAATCGTTTGCTCATCAAAACGATATCTTATTATTTGGGCAGGAATACCACCTACTATTGCATATGGAGGAACGTCTTTTGTAACAACAGCACCACTGCCGATGACTGCGCCATGTCCGATTGTGATTCCTGTTCGAATGACGGCAGCATGTCCAATCCACACATCATTTCCAATAGTGGTTCTTTTAAACACTTCTACTTCATGATTTGCTAGCTTTATTGATGCCCCACTGCCTCTTTCTGTGACACCTTTAACTTTTTGAAAGACTGGCGATGTTGATACCCATTGCATTGGATGTTCCGCACCGCCGATGAATATGTGGTCGGATAGGCTGCAGAAACTGCCTATGTCTGCTTTGTCTATGTGGCAGTCATATCCAATGTATGTATATTTCCCCACTGATGAATCAATAACATCTGAGCCAGAGAACACTATGGCACTTTTATCTATGTGGCTATTTAAAATACACTTGCCACGTAGTTTCTTTAAGGCTTTTGCATATAAATATCCGATGTTCATTTCTTTATTTGATTTGCTTTTTCAATATATTCATTTGATATGCTGGTGTCCAGGATGTGTCAATCTCATTGAAGCAATTACTTCTTATCCTTTCACGAGTATCTTTATTTTTCTCAAACCATAATTCGATTTTGTTTGCCATGTCTTCAATATCGTTCCGATTGAAAAAGTCACCTGTGTGGCCTACCGATATCGCTTCAAATTCAGGCATTTGCCAAGTTTTATCATTATGCGTCATTACAGGAGTGCCATACACCATTGAATGCATTGCTGTTAGACCCACATTACCTGGGGCAATGCATAAGTCTGCATTGTATATTAATTCGGCATTCACGGTTTCATCATAACATGAACCATAGAACCATACACGGCTCGATAAATCCTTTTCTTGAATCATTCTTTGAAGATAGGTGTATTCAGAACCTTCACCTACAAAAACGAGATTATAATCGGAACCTCGTTTGTGTAATAGGTTCAAAGCTAGGATTAATTGGTCAAGTCGTTTTATTGGAGTAAGCCTGCCAATAAAAATCAATACAGGAAGGTTATTTCCAAAGTGTTTGGTATAGATGTCTGAAGGTTTCAACTGGTCTCGAATTTTACGTTGTAATTCATAGTTTAGAGAATTGTGGATTACAAGTAAGTTGTCTTTTTTGTATCCTTGTTCTCGTGCTACCTTCTCTGCATGATGGCCATAAAGGAATGTCGTGTCGGACAGAGAAAAGAACCATTGTTTTATGATTCTCTTAATCAGGCTTTCTTTCCCATACCATCCGTGACTCCATAGGAATACGCGTTTCTTGGTAAATAGCGTATGTCGAAGCAATAATATAACCCAAGTAGACAAACAATATAGTTCGCCTAATATGAGAAGCGTGTTATAGTTCCGGATTTGTCAAACAACACCTTGCTGCCAATAGAGAGGACCAAATCGAACATTATGAATGTGTTTAACTCTTTCTGATGGTAGCAGGTCATCGGGTAACGGAGCAATATTCTCATTGCTGTCACCAAAAATCCACTGTGGATGCCATTCTTCTTCTATTAGTCGAAATATACCTTCGCGATATCGTTGCTCAAAGTTATATATGACGCATTTATTTGTCATGGGTGACCTCTTTGTCGTTATATCAATTTTTTGCAAAGATACGAATAATCATTGAAGATACAAAAAAAACAATAAAAAAATAATAGGATTGTGTCTTATTAAATATGAGACATCATTATATTGCATTTGATGACTGAGTTATGATAAATAATTGTGATAATAAAAAGGCTGCTATCAAAAAGGCTCATTTTCTTGGTGTTTTCTTTGTCGTTTAGATAAAAATGTGTAATTTTGCAAACTGAATTAAGACAAGTTAATGAAAATATCAATAATAACCGCTACATTTAATAGCGCACAAACTATTGAAAGAACTTTTCAATCTGTTCTGAATCAGACATACAAGGATATCGAATATTGGGTCATTGATGGTGGCTCAACGGATGGTACGTTAGACGTTATTCGTAAGTATGAGCCTGTGTTTGATGGACGAATGCATTGGATCTCCGAGCCTGATAAAGGAATCTATGATGCTATGAATAAAGGTGTGAGTAGGTGCACTGGAGATGTCATAGGCCTTTTGAATAGTGATGATTTTTATACGACAAAAGATGTGCTGGAGTTGATTGCAACTACTTTCTCACCAGAAATAGATGCCATTTATGGGGATGTCCATTTTGTAAGTATTGATGACGAGAAGAGGGTTCGTTATTATTCTGGACGCCTTTTCCGTCCTTGGATGGTTCGTCTGGGTTATATGCCGCCTCATCCGTCATTGTATTTACGCCGTTCTGCATATGAAAAATACGGACTCTATGAGGCGAATTATAAGATCAGCGCAGACTTCGAAATCATTGCTCGTTTATTATATAAGTATAAGATTCCATATAAATATGTGCATAGGGATATGGTGACTATGCGCATGGGAGGTGTCAGTACTCAGAATATCAGGGCTCGAATCGTTGGCGCGGAAGAGGATTTAGATGCTTGCAAGAAACTTGGAGTTTGGACGTGCAGACCGCTGATTTACATGAAGTTTATTATTAAGCAGGCTCAGGCAATGTTTGTCAAGAGGTAAAATATAACGCTTATGAAACGTATTTCAATTCTGATATTATTGCTGGCGGGCGTGTTTTCGCTTGCCACTGCTCAGACATTCAAAGGGCATTTCGTGAACGACGAGTTCAAGATTCAGATGGTGCTGAATCTGTATGCCGACTCGATTGAGGTACCTGGAATTGACGACGAGATGTGCTACGGGTACATCAATGGGAACACGAACGGAACGTGGGTGATACTGAAAGTGATCAGTGTGGAAAAGGAGAAGGCGGTGTTCCGTGCTTCGTGCGACAACGGAAGCGATTCGCAGAATGTGGAGCTGACGTTGGAAGATGGGAAGCTGGTAATGCGTCAGCTGAAGGATGCGTATATTAAGACGGTGGCAGACAGGAAGTATGTGAAGCTGCCGAAGTCGGTGGAGTTTCACGATTTAGCTCTTCCAAAATTGCCTGTCCCTAAGGCTGTGCTTTCTAAATAGTCGGTCCGAGTACGGCTTTCCCCGAATCATTTTATGTTTGACAAGCTGATAGATTCTTTTAACGAGCCGCAGCGTGCCGCGATTGAGTATTGCGACGGCGCTTCGTTGGTTGTGGCTGGTGCCGGTTCTGGTAAGACGCGTGTCTTGACCTACAAGATTGCGTACTTGCTGGAGCATGGCTACGAGCCTTGGACCATACTGGCGCTGACGTTTACGAATAAGGCGGCGAACGAGATGAAGGCCCGTATTGCGCGGATAGTAGGGGAGGAGCGTGCGCGGTATCTTTGGATGGGAACGTTTCACAGCATCTTCCTGCGCATCTTGCGAGTGGAACACGACAGGATTCCTGCGTTGCGGGAAGGGGATCGCAGTTTCTCGCCGAACTTCACGATATACGATGCCGCTGACAGTAAGAGCTTAGTGAAGGCCATCATCAAGGAGATGGAGCTTGACGACAAAACGTATCGGCCGGGCACGGTGGCCGGACGCATCAGCGAGGCTAAGAACGCGCTGAAAGGTCCGTCAGAGTACGCGCTCGACCGTTATTGTGCTCAGCGCGACCTGAATGCGCGGATTCCTGCCATGAGTCAGATATACAAAAGGTATTGCGACCGTTGCAGGAATGCTGACGCGATGGACTTCGACGATATCTTGCTCTATACGTTCCGTTTGTTCGACCAGTGCCCGGACATATTGAGTAAGTACGAGGAGCGTTTCCGCTATGTGCTTGTTGACGAGTATCAGGATACGAACTACGCGCAGCACCGCATCGTGCAGCAGTTGACGCAGCACAACCAGCACGTGTGTGTGGTAGGCGACGACGCGCAGAGCATCTATTCGTTCCGCGGGGCAAACATCGATAACATCCTGAAGTTTCAGGAGCTTTACCCTGGTACGCGCCTATTCAAACTGGAGCAGAACTACCGCTCGACGCAGACCATCGTGAATGCTGCCAACAGTCTGATACATAAGAACGCGGGGCAAATCTACAAGAACGTGTTCTCGAAGGAGGATGTGGGCGAGCCGATTCCTATCATTGAGGCATATTCTGATATGGAGGAAGCGCAGATTGTCATCAAGAAAATCATGGAGTTGCACCAGCGCGAAGGGCTTGAGTATAGTAGTTTTGCGATTTTATATCGCACTAATGCTCAGAGCCGATTATTTGAGGAGAATCTTCGTAAAAATAGAATTCCTTATTGTATTTATGGCGGTCTTTCGTTTTATCAGCGCAAGGAAATCAAGGACATCATTGCTTACTTCCGCTTAGCGGTCAATCCCCACGACGAGGAGGCACTGAAGCGCGTCATCAACTACCCTGTGCGGGGAATCGGAATGACTACGCTGGCCAAGGTCGTCGAAGCGGCAACGAATCACGGCGTCAGTCTGTGGGAAGTGCTCTGTGAACCGGGTCGCTACCAGCTTGCCGTATCGAAAGCAACCTACACCAAGCTTGCGGAGTTCGTGCAGCTCGTCAGCACGTTCATGACGAAGGCCACCGAGGAAAGCGCCGACGTAGCCGGACAATATATCATTAAGGAGAGTGGCATCACGAAAGAAATTTATAAGGATACTTCTCTTGAAAACCTAGTGCAGCAAAAGAACGTAGAGGAATTGATGAGCGGCTTACATGATTTTAATACGCTACGATTGGAGGAGGGTAATCTGAATATTTCTCTTAGTGACTACCTTTCCGAAGTGTCGTTGCTCAGTGATGTGGACAAGGATAAATCGGGTGGCGAGTCGAAAGTATCACTGATGACAATTCATTCGGCCAAGGGACTTGAGTTTCCCGTGGTATTCGTAGTCGGTCTCGAAGATGATTTGTTCATCAGCCAGACATCATATTTCAATCCAAGTGAGATAGAGGAAGAACGTCGCTTGTTCTATGTAGCTATTACTCGGGCCATGCGTTACTGCTTCATTACGTTCGCTAAGCGCCGACAAATATATAAAGAAACAAGGTATGAAACCCCTAGTCGTTTTTTGAGCGATATAGATAAAAAGTTTGTTCTTGTCTCGGGAGGCTCATTTTTGCGTCGCAGCAGCGATGTGGAATTACCGTGGGCCAAACGTAAACCGACAGTGGATTCATGGCGGCCGCAACCAGTTCAGCCATCGCGCCCCACTTGGCAGCCAAAGCCCGTTGAGCAGCAACCGCCGTCGCGGTTCACACGCGTGGTTTCATCTGTCAGCACACAAGCCTCGGCCGCTTCGCAGGCCAACTATTCCCTCCATGCTGGTCAGCGCATCCAGCACGAGCGGTTCGGCATCGGCGAGGTACTGAAAGTAGAGGGGCAGGGCGATAGCATGAAGGCCACCGTCCAGTTCCAGAACGCCGGAACGAAGCAACTCTTGCTGAAGTTTGCCCGTTTCACGGTTTTGTAGAATTAACACCTTTGCGGTGCTGTTATTATTACCCGAGAATTTTCTTGCTACTACATGACTTTTTTGTTTCAGTAGTAACTCCGCCGAGTTTCAGTAGCAACTCTGCGGAGTTTCAGTACAAACTCAAAAGTCCGCTTTTTGCTCCTGTTTTTTCTTGCTATATCCTTAGATATCTAAACCAGTTGGTTTACGAATCAAAACCAGTTAGTTTACGAATCTAAATCAGTTAGTTTACGAAATTCGCCTAATTAGCCCGATTTTCCCGTCGAATTAACACAGATTTTTTTCCAACGAAAAAAAGTTGCCAAATCCGTAGATTTAACAACCTTTAACAATTTGCCCACGTTCTTCCGTCCGCTTTTCAGCCCTTCTGTTCCTGGTAGGGGAAGAGACCGAACAGACGGGCATCGATCTGGTCGGTAATTGACTGGAAATCCTGCGGCTGGTTCTCGAAGTCGATTTTGTCGGCATCGATGATGAGCAGCTCGCCGTCGTAGTCGGCTATCCACGCTTCGTAACGATTGTTGAGTCCCGTGAGGTAGTCGATCTGAATACTCTGTTCGTACTCGCGTCCACGCTTCTGGATTTTCTCAATCAGGTGGGGGATGGAGCTGCGCAAGTAGATCATGAGGTCGGGCTTACGCACCAGCGACATCATGAGTGCGAAGAGGTCCTGGTAGGTCTGGAAGTCGCGGTCGCTCATGTTACCCATCGCGTGGATGTTTGGCGCGAAGATGCAGGCGTCTTCGTATATGGTGCGGTCCTGCACGATGTTGTCCGAGCTTTTCGAAATCTCGACAACGTCCTTGAAACGCGTGTTGAGGAAGTAGATTTGTAAGTTGAACGACCAGCGCTTCATATCTGCGTAGAAGTCCTGGAGGTATGGGTTGACGTCGACGGATTCGTACTTCGGAATCCATCCGTAGCGCTTGGCAAGCATGCGGGTCAGTGTGGTTTTGCCGCAGCCTATGTTTCCTGCGATGGCGATGTGCATAGTTTCTCTTTTTTTTTGTAATAACGTTATAACGTCATGACGACATAACGAATAATTAGTTAAACAGTCCGAACAGCAGTCCGTCTATTCGCCGCGTAATCTGTTCGAAGTCGGCGGGGCGGTGCAGGAAGTCGAGATTATCGACCTCGACCGTTAGCACACGGCCCTTATAGTGGTGATAGATGAAATCCTCGTAGCGGTCGTTCAGCCCCTGCAGATAGTCGAGCGCGATGCGCTGTTCGTAGTCGCGCCCCCGTTGCTGAATGTTGGAAACGAGGTGGGGCACCGATGCGCGGAGATAGATCATGAGGTCGGGCACGCGGGTGAACGACATCATCAGGTTAAACAAGTCCATGTACGTCTGGAAGTCCGTATCCGTCATGTTTCCCTGCTCCTTATTATTATACGCGAAGACGTATACTCCCTCGAAGATGCTGCGGTCCTGAATGATTGTTTCGTCCGTACGGCCAATCTCCAGCATCCCCTTGAAGCGCTCCTTGAGGAAGTAGATTTCCAGATTGAGCGACCAGCGGCGGATGTCGCGGTAGTAGTCCTCGAGATAAGGATTGTCGATAACCGGCTCGAACTGCGGACGCCAACCATAATGCTTGGCAAGCATTGTGGTCAGCGTCGTCTTACCGCTTCCGATATTTCCTGCAACGGCGATGTGCATTACAGTCTGCTCTGAATGGCCTTGCTCTCAGCCTCGTAACCCGGCTTGTCGAGCAGTGCGAACATATTCTTCTTATACGCTTCGACTCCTGGCTGATTGAACGGATTGACTCCGAGCAACAGGCCGCTCACGCCACATCCCTTCTCGAAGAAATAGATGAGCTGCCCCAGGTTGTACTCGTCGAGCTTCGGAATCGAGATGCGCAGGTTGGGCACGCCGCCGTCGATATGAGCAAGCTGAGTTCCCAGTTCTGCCTTGTGATTCACTTCGTCTATATGCTTTCCTGCCAGGAAGTTCAGCCCGTCGAGATTCTCGTCGTCCGCCGGAACTGTGAGCGAGCTGTTAGGCTTGTCAATCGATATCACCGTCTCGAAGATAGTGCGCTCGCCGTCCTGAATCCATTGTCCCATAGAGTGGAGATCGGTCGAGAAGTCCACGCTGGCAGGGAAGATTGCCTTCTTGTCCTTGCCTTCGCTCTCGCCGTAAAGCTGCTTCCACCATTCGCTGACGAAGTGGAGCTTCGGCTGGTAGTTTACGAGAATTTCAATCTTCTTACCTGAAGCATAGAGCGCATTACGTGTTGCGGCATAGACAGCACACGGATTCTCTGCGAACGGAACGTTGATGTCGCACTGCTTTTCCATATCCTGAGCACCCTTGACAAGTTGAGCGATGTCATAGCCTGCACAGGCAATCGGCAGCAAACCAACAGGAGTAAGAACGGAGAAGCGTCCGCCCACATTGTCGGGAATGACGAATGTCTTATAGCCTTCCTTGTCGGCACATGTCCGTGCAGCACCTTTCTTCGCGTCAGTAATCGCAACGATGACTTTCTTTGCCATATCCTTGCCCATCTGGTCCTCACAGAGTTTCTTCATCAGTCGGAACGTGATGGCGGTTTCGGTAGTGGTTCCCGATTTCGAGATATTGATGACACCAAACTTCACACCTTTAAGATACTCAATCAGTTCCGTGAGATAGTCCTCGCTGATATTATTGCCAGCAAAGAGAATGCGTGGAGCGTTCGAAGGCTTGAGCCATGTGAAGTTATCGTCGAGTGCAGCAATCACAGCCTTCGCACCGAGGTAGCTTCCGCCGATACCTGCTACGACGATTGCATCGCAATTGGCTTTCAAAGTGTTTGCTGTATCGTTGATTTCTGCGATGAATGCTGGTGTGATGCTCGAAGGCAGGTGTAGCCATCCGAGGAAATCGTTGCCGGCACAAGTACCGTCTTCCAGTGCCTGTTGCGCAGCCTTCACCTCGGCTTCGTATGATTCTACCTTGCCGGCAGCAAGGAACTGAACCGCTTTGTTGATTTCAAGTTTCATATTGTCGTAAGTTTAGTTATTTGATTTTCTGTTTTTATCTGAAAGAGTCGCTCAGTATCTTTATCTCAACACTTGGCGAAATGCGCTCATACAGAATGTTGTACATCGCGTCGAGTATCGGCATATTCACGTGGAACCGTTTGTTAATTTGTTTCATGCAGTACGTGCCGTAGTAGCCCTCGGCAATCATCTCCATTTCCAGTTGCGCCGTCTTCACCGAGTAGCCGCGACCAATCATCGTTCCGAACGTACGGTTGCGTGAGAAGTTCGAGTACATCGTCACCAGCAAGTCACCTAAGTAGGCGGTGTTCGTCACCTTGCGGTCGTCCCTCTTCTCCACACTTTGGAGGAAGCGGTCCATCTCCTGTACGGCATTCGCCACAAGTACTGCGTGGAAGTTGTCGCCATACTTCAAACCGTTGCAAATACCTGCGGCGATGGCATAGACGTTCTTCAGTACAGAACTATATTCGATGCCTTCGATGTCAGTACTTACAGATGTCTTCACATACTTATTCGTCAGCAACTCCGCTACAGTCTTGGCATTGTCGATGCTGTGGCAGCCCACCGTGAGGTAACACAATCGGTCCATAGCGACCTCCTCGGCATGCGACGGTCCGCCGATGGTTGTGATATTGTCCTCTGGCACGTTGAACGCTTGCTGGAAGTACTGCGAAATGGTGATGTTGTCGTCGGGCACCAAACCCTTGATGGCGATGGCAATCAGTTTCTCGCGAATGCTTGTCTTCAGTTTCTTCAAGTGACTTTTCAGGTAAGGAGAAGGCGTCACGAGAATCAGCGTATCAGACTCCTGCACCACCTTGTTCAGGTCGGACGAGAAATTGATGCGGCTCACGTCGAAATGCAAGCCGGTGAGGTAGGCGGGATTGTGACCTAGGCGCTGGAACTCCTCAATACGGTCATCGCGACGCATGTACCAATTGATTTTCTCCTCATGATGGAGCACAATCTTCGCCATAGCTGTCGCCCAACTGCCGCCGCCTATAATTGCTACTTTTCCGCAACTGTTAAACTGCATATGATAGATGATTAATGGTTCGTGGTTAATACTATAGCTTCTATAGTCACTACAGTTCTTGATTTAGCTTTCTGCTTCTTCAGCCTCCGTATTCTCAGAAGTCTGAACCTTCCGAGGCTTCATCTGAGGGAAGAACAGTACTTCCTGGATGGTCATCTTGCCCGTCATCAGCATAGTCAGTCGGTCGATGCCGATACCGATACCGCTTGTTGGCGGCATTCCGTATTGCAGCGCACGCAGGAAGTCCTGATCGATAATCATTGCTTCATCGTCGCCCTTGTCGGCCAGTCGCATCTGCTCCTTGAAGCGTTCTTCCTGGTCAATCGGGTCATTTAGCTCAGAGTAGGCATTTGCCAGTTCTTTGCCGTTTACCATCAGTTCGAAGCGCTCGGTCAGGCCAGGTTTGCTGCGGTGCATCTTTGTCAGCGGCGACATCTCGACAGGATAATCGATGATGAACGTTGGCTGGATGTATGTGCCTTCGCAGAACTCGCCGAAGATTTCGTCAATCAGTTTTCCCTTACCCATTGAGTCGTCAATCTCCAGTTTCAGTTCCTTGCAAATCTTTCGAATCTCATCCTCATTCTTGCCTTCGAGGTCGTAGCCCGTCTTTTCCTTGATGGCTTCGAGGATAGGCAGACGACGATATGGTGCCTTAAACGAGATGGTCTTGCCGTCCACCACACTTTCCGTCGTACCGTTGACAGCCACGCAGATAGTTTCGAGCAGTTTCTCTGTGAACGACATCATCCAGTTGTAGTCCTTGTACTGAACATATAGCTCTACGCAGGTAAACTCAGGGTTGTGCGTGCGGTCCATACCTTCGTTACGGAAGTTCTTTCCAATCTCGTACACACCCTCAAAGCCACCCACGATGAGGCGCTTCAGGTACAATTCGGTCGCGATACGCATGTAGAGATCGATGTCGAGGCTATTGTGGTGGGTGATGAACGGACGAGCCGTAGCACCGCCGGCAATCGACTGCAGAATAGGAGTCTCTACCTCGGTATAGCCAGCTTCGTCGAGCACCTTTCTTAGGGTTGAAATTACTTTCGTGCGCTTTTCAAATGTTTCCTTCACACCCTCGTTCACAATCAGGTCCACATAGCGCTGACGATAGCGCAACTCTGGGTCTTCGAAGGCATCGTAAGCAACGCCGTCCTTGTACTTCACGATAGGCAGCGGCTTCAAGCTTTTCGATAGTACGGTAATCTCTTGTGCATGAACGCTGATTTGTCCTGTCTGTGTACGGAATACGAAACCCTTTACGCCAATGAAGTCACCCAAGTCGAGCAGCTTCTTGAATACCACGTTATACAGGTCTTTGTTTTCGTCTGGACAGATATCATCGCGAGTCACATATACCTGGATTCTTCCTTTCGAGTCTTTCAGTTCGATGAATGATGCCTTGCCCATGATACGGCGGCTCATCATGCGTCCAGCGATACATACTTGTCGTACTTCTGTAGCTTCATCGCTGAACTCAGCTACGATGTCAGTTGAAAATGCGTTAGTTGGATATTCAGCGGCAGGGTAGGGGTTGATGCCCATATCTTTCATAGCCTGCAAATTCTGTCGGCGCTGAATCTCTTGTTCGTTTAATTCGGTTGCCATATATATTTTTATAATTTGATATTCGTTGAATAATGCGTAAATTCTGTGCAAAGATACAAAAAATATGTGAAAACTGTAGAGCGAAGTCTGAAAAAAACTGAATTCTTGAAACTTTACGTTGGAAACGTATCAGTATTTCACGAAAAATTACTATCTTTGCCCTGTTTTTGTACAAATCCAATATTGTAGGTAAATGCGTGAGTTGCTGAAAAGCAAAGCAAGAAGGATAGAACTGGTATTGGCATTCGTGCTCTTCATCGCTGAGGGGCTTCTTTACCTTACGTTCAGATCGACGGAGCTAAACATGTTCCGTCTGTACGAGCATGCCGGTCCGTGGGTTGATAGCCTGCGTGAGTGGGGGAGTGGATTAAGCCTGCCTCAATGGGTACGTTACAGTCTCCCTGATGGCTTGTGGCTGTTGTCCTATCTGCTGCTAGTTGATGCCATTTGGAACAAGTTCGACAAAGCCTCTTTTATTTGGTATCTCTGCATGCCAGCTGTTGCGTTCGGCTCTGAACTTGCTCAGATGTGTTGGGGATTCACGGGAACTTATGATATGATGGACCTTGTATGTTACTCTGCGGCAGTAGTTATAACGCTTATTATTGTTTATTCAAAGAATTATATACGTAAAAAGATAGCAGCAAATGTTTAATAAGAAATTCGTTGTTAAGACCATCTTGTCGTTCATTTTGGCAGCTGTGTTTCTTGTGTCTGCCAGTACCTCTATCCAAGGTCCCGAGATATGGATTTATGCAACCATCATTGGTGTGGCGCTGATAGGGTATACGGTATATAGTTTCGTCAGCGACAAACCGGGTACAGAAGAATCATAAAAGGATTGCCAATTGCTTGACAATCCTTTTATTGTATCATACCTTATTTAATATATGAAGGGTCGAGACCTTCCACGTTGAATTCTAATGTGTGGGTTCCTGCATCGGCAAATTCGATTTCCACTTTCAGCTTCTTGCCGTTCTTAAGGAGTTTCCTGAATTTGTTCTGGTATGAGCCGCTTGGGAATTTCAGCGTGTTCGATGTGTGGTTGTTTGAGCCTTCGAGGGCATAGAAGTTCTCGCTCTCATCGTCCATTTGGAGTAATACACGCTGAGTTACGTTGTAGTCAACCTTGAAGTCCTCGCCTGTCGACTTGAAGAAATAGCTGGTGTTGCCACGGAACTCCATGACATTGAGCGAAACAGTAATGTCGCCCTTCTCTCCTTTGATGATGGTTGGTGACTGACATACTGCATATTTAATCATCTGTCCGGGGAAACTGCTTTCTTGCTCTCCGACTATCCAATTTGATTTTGGCTTCTCTTCCTGTGCCATCATTCCCATTGAGAATGTGAGCATGCAAAATGCAAATAATAGTTTTTTCATGACCGTGTCGATTTTTAAGTTTGTTATTTTTACGCTACAAATATAAATGATTCCTATTTATCCAACAAATATTTTTTCCTAAAAATGCCTTTTTTCTGTAATTCCCACTTTTTTTCCTCGTCAAACGTTCACTATTTAGAATAAAATCACTATCTTTGCAAACTATTTGATCACAACTAAAAACGAAGAATAATATGGATCAGGAATTATTGAAACAATGTGAAGCAGAAGCCCGCAAGTGGTTATCTCCTTCTTTTGATGCCGAAACACGCGCCGAGGTTCAGGCAATGTTGGATGCCGACGACAAGAGTGCGCTCATCGATGCTTTCTATCAGAATCTGGAATTTGGTACAGGTGGTCTCCGTGGAATTATGGGAGCAGGTACCAACCGTATGAACAAGTATATCGTTGGTATGGCTACTCAAGGCTTTGCCAACTACATCAATAAGGCATTTGCCGGTAAGAATCCTGCTGTGGTTGTAGGTCACGACTGCCGCAACAACTCTCGTCTGTTTGCTGAGACCGTTGCCGACATCTTCTCTGCTAATGGTATCAAGGTCTTTCTCTTCGAGGGCCTTCGTCCTACTCCAGAGATTTCGTTTGCAATCCGTCAGTTGGGCGCTCAGGCCGGTGTGAATATTACTGCCAGCCACAATCCTCGTGAATACAATGGCTATAAAGCATACTGGGACGATGGCGCACAGGTTATTGCTCCACACGACACAGGCATTATCGATGAAGTGGGTAAAGTGACCATCGACGATGTCAAGTTCGATGCAAACGACGACCTCATCAAGATTATCGGTGGCGAGATGGATATCGATTACCTCAATGCTGTACGCGAGGCAATGGTCGATCAGGATGTCATCTTGCGTCAGAAAGACCTCTGCATCGTTTATTCTCCGCTTCACGGTACAGGTCGTGTCATCATTCCTGCTGCACTCCGTAGCTGGGGATTCCAGAATATTAATGTGGTGAAGGAGCAGATGGTTATCGATGGCAACTTCCCAACGGTTGTATCTCCAAATCCGGAGAACTCTGAGGCTATGACATTGGGCATGAAACTTGGAACCCGTCTCAATGCCGACCTCGTGCTGGCCAGCGACCCTGATGCCGACCGCCTTGCAGTCGTATGCCGCGATCCTAAGGGCGAGTGGTGCATCCTCAATGGTAACCAGACCGCACTCATGCTCTCTTATTATATCATCGCCAACAAGAAGAAACTTGGTCAGTTGAAGGGTAACGAGTTTATGGTGAAGACCATCGTGACCACCGAGACCATTGCCGATATTGCTAAGAAGAACGGTGTGGAGATTCGCGACTGCTACACAGGATTCAAGTGGATAGCCCGTGAAATCAAGATATCAGAAGGCGAGAAGAAATACATCGGCGGCGGTGAAGAGTCGTTCGGCTATCTGCCATTCGACAAGGTGCGCGATAAGGATTCACCAGCATCCATCTGTCTGCTTTGCGAAATCGCTGCATGGGCAAAAGACAACGGCATGACCCTCTACGACCTGCTTATGAACATCTACCTTGAGTACGGCTTTGCATATCAGGATGCAGTCTCAGTAGTGAAGCCGGGTAAGAGCGGTGCCGACGAAATCAAGCAGATGATGGAAGACTTCCGCAACACTCCTCCATCTTCTCTTGGCGGAAGTCCTGTCATTTGTGTCAAAGATTTCAAAACACTCAAGATGGTGAAGAATGGTGTAGAGAGCGCCATCGATATGCCTGCCACCAGCAACGTACTACAGTGGTTTACTGAGAGTGGAACAAAGATTTCCGTTCGTCCTTCGGGCACAGAACCAAAGATTAAGTTCTATATCGAAGTGAAAGGCGAGATGGGATGCGCTAAGTGCTACGACAGTGCTGTAGCAACTGCCAAGGAAACTGTAGCCGCCATCAAGCAAGACTTGAAACTCTAAACAATAATGACTTCCCCTCTTCGGAGAGGAAGTTCCTGGTCCCGTAGCTTAGCTGAATAGAGCGTCAGATTCCGGTTCTGAAGGTCGCGGGTTTGAATCCCGCCGGGATCACGAGAAGGAAAGTGTGTACCCATGTTAGGCACTATTGTTAATACATCAACCATCATTCTTGGTAGTTTGATTGGTGCAACTTTGAAACGAGGCATCAAGCCACAATATCAGGAAGTGGTATTCATAGCACTTGGCGTTTGTTCCATCGCATTGGGACTGAACGCCTTTGTTCGTTTCATGCCCAGCAGCCATTATCCCGTGTTGTTCATCCTCTCGATGGCTATCGGTGGGGTAGTGGGGGCGATGCTGAGGCTCTCGGAGCGATTCAATCGCTTGGTTGACCGTAAGCGGAAGGCCGATGATGACAGTCCGCGTCTGTCTGAAGGCCTGTCAACAGCCATCCTGCTGTTCTGTATCGGTACGTTCTCTATGCTTGGGCCAGTTAATAGTGCACTACTTGACGATAATACGTATCTATACACTAACGCCACGCTCGACTTCGTGACATCGATGGTTTTGAGTGCCACCTATGGTTATGGCATCATGTTGGCTGCTCCCGTCTTGTTCTGTTGGCAGGGTATGTTCTACCTCACCGCCAAGATATCGGCTTCGGCCATCAGCGACGACCTCATCACCGAACTCTCCATCGTTGGGGGACTGCTCATCATGGCGAGTGGTATCACTATATTGAAACTGAAGGACTGCAAGACGCTCAATCTGCTGCCGGCATTATTCGTGCCCATCCTCTTCTTCTTGTTTCGTGGACTTTTCCTACAAATCCTAACGCATTTTATCATTAAATAACAATACACATGGCTGAAGAGAAAGAACAAAGAGTTTACCATTGCGGAGAATGCGGTGGAATCATCGAGAAGCGACAGATATTCTGTCCTACTTGCGGAAAGAAGTTGGATCATTATGATTTTGAGGACTGACCTCAATACACAGAATCTGGCAAGCGCATAAAGCAAAAGGGCCGACCTGAGAGTCGACCCTTCTGTTTTTTTGTAGCTATTTGAAGACGATGTTAGAACATCATCATCATGCCGCCCATACCTCCCATGCCACCCATACCACGGCGGAACATGTTTGATATGCCTGCTGCAGAACTACGTTGCTGAATCACCATCTGTGCTGCACGACCTGGAGTGAGGTACTGCATGAATTTGCGGTAGTATTCCTCATCGGTTTCTGCCTGCTTTTTCTGACGCTCAAAGTCGTCGGCAATGAGTTTCTCGGCTTCTTCAGCGGTGATTTTCTTGAAGTTGATGTCTTCACCGGCTTTCTGTTCATAACCGTTCTTGTCAACTATGTTGCCGCGGTTGTTCTGCCATTCCACATAGAGGTCGATGAATTTAGCTTTGGTTTCGTCGTCGAGTTCGAACGTAGATGCCCATGATTCAGCCTGCTGCTTATACACGTCCTGAGCGTTCATCTCCGACTTATTATCTTTGTCCTTCTTGCTTTTCTTGCTGTCCTGAGCTTGTGCGCCAGCTACAGCTACGAGGGCGATACAAAGTGTTAATATAATCTTCTTCATAATC
>JAGAAL010000026.1 GCA_017615245.1 Bacteroidaceae bacterium | reverse complement strand
GTCTGCTCTTTGACTGGGGCTATGCCACCATTGATGCCGACATCAACCTGCTCAGCGACGGCCTATATCACATGCTGATCAAGAAGGAGGGTGGCAAGCCCGGCATCTACACGGCGACATCGAAAAACCTCACGAGTGGCTGGGGCGAACCTGTGGAGAACGACTACGTGTCGTTTGAGGGCCGTAAGAACTGCGAAGGTTCGAGTGCCTTCCAGCTCATAGGTGACAAGACGTGGCGCGTGGCTTACATCCAGTACAGCGACAACCCGAAGCACTACCGCATCTGCAAGGCTGACGAGCACCTGCGCGGCTTCCACGACCCCGTGGACATCAAGGGCGTTTCGGCACCGCAACATGGTTCCTTCATGCGGCTGACGAAGAAGGAATACAAGAGCCTGCTGAAGTGGGACCAGGAGCATAAGAGATAAAGGAGCCTCCCCCAACCACTTCGAAAGGAGAGGAGCTACAACAACATAAAAAATCGCACCCAGACGGATGCGATTTTTTTATGGCTCGTTCACGTTCGGTAAAGTTAAAGCAAGCTTTACTTTACGCTCACTTAATCACGACCTTTTTGCCGTTCTTGATATAGATGCCCTTCTTCTAAATGTTTTGCATGCGCACACCGTTGATGTTATAGATAGCGCCAGCCTGCAGGTCGGCATTCTGCTCGTTGATGCCTGCTGGGATTTCATAAACGAAGGTGATCTCAACAAGTACGGCACGCTTGTCGTTGGCAATAGCCCAGTAGCACTTGATTTCCTGTTCCTCGCAACCGTTGATATTATAGCAGAGATAGGTCTTGCCATCAGTGTATTTCACACAAGCAGGCACGCTAGCATCGCCTGTCCATTTGGCAAAGTCGCCCTTGGCATTGCGCCAGCCGTCGTAGTCGGCAACATCAGCGATGAACTCCTCGGTGGTAGGATTCCAACCGTAGACTTCAGCCTTGGCGAAGGACTCGAGTTGCAGGTCGGCGAGAATCTCGTTCACCTGTTCGTCGGTGAGTTCTACCTTCTTTTCAACATAGTTTGGCTCAGTAGTCTCGTACCTCACCTCTGCCTTGATGACATTCTCAGAGAGAGAACGGTCGATGATGCTGGGATCAACCCACTTAACTTCCTTGGGAGATTCGAGCAAATAGAGCTCGTCGATGACCTCACCGTTGAGTAAACGAGTGCCGTAGATACAAAGGACGTTGAACCGCTTGTTGTCAACAGTAGTGGGAACCTTCAGGTTCTTTAAACCAAAGGTGTTGTAGAGACGTGCATGCACATCGCCTTCAACAGCAAAGACGCCACTCTCTCGTACGAGCTGAACGGTGTCGACAGCCAGCAGGTCGGCATAGTCGGCTTCGGTGAGCGTACCGAGTTTCACATGGCGATACTCCACCTTCTTACCTTCCGTAATTGTAACCGATGTGGAATCGCTCATTCCTTCGACG
Source organism: Bacteroidaceae bacterium (assembly GCA_017615245.1). Taxonomy (GTDB): domain Bacteria; phylum Bacteroidota; class Bacteroidia; order Bacteroidales; family Bacteroidaceae; genus Colivivens. The sequence continues at coordinate 7,548 of JAGAAL010000026.1, read as the reverse complement.
GTGACGAACCAAGGCATACGGTTGCTGCGTGCAAACTGTCCATAAAAGGAACCGTTGAGTACATCGTTCTGCTTTAGGTTGAGTCCCGTCTCATGGAAGACGATAGCACCGGAAGCATCACGCACATATGCATCGTTCTTATAGACATAAAGTACCTGTGCATCCTGGAGTTGCAGGACACTCTGACCTTCTTCCTCCTGTGCCTTGAAGGCGGCGATGTTCTCGCTCGTGGCCATTTCTTTCACTTCTATGACGGTTTGTACAGAGAGTCCGTTGTCGCTGGTCACAGTGATTGTGGCAGTACCAATAGTGATACCCGTTACGACGCCATCATGACTGATAAATGCCACATGATCATTGCTCGATGAATAGGTGAGCGAGAAATGGGCATATTCAGGCACAGGCTCCACTTGCAGCTTGCGATTCATGCCCAACCCGACGATAAGAGTATCGGGAGCATTGAGCTCGCGCAAAATATAGGTATCTTCAATGTCGAAAGAAATCACTCCCGACGTTTCCTTGATATTATTCAAGCCCCACTGCGTTTCCTTGCCACTCCAAGTGAGCAGGTTAGCAGGTGTCGTACTGTTATTGAGCGTAGTCTTGCGACCGCTGCCAGGGAAGGGATCGCCTGCACCTGAGGAGAGAGGGCCACGGGCACGCACCAGTTCATAGTAGTTATGTTTGGGGTTGTTGTTCACGCTATTCTCCCTCCACACATTGGCATTGGTGGAGTCAACACGGAAAACAAGCATACCGTGTCCTGGCAGATACTGATCCCAGCGTTTCTGCTGGCGGTTCTCCAGAATAAAGTATTCCTTTTTCACCGGGGTGTTGATGCGAAAACCTGTATTGCTCTCAGGAAGCGGATTCAACGTGAAACTACCTTCACCGTTGATGACTTCCGGTGTGGCAAAGCCCAGCATATATCGCTCGAAGAGCGAATAACCGCTAGGTGTGCGCGAGTTGTTGTTGTAGCAGCCACCTGCCATAACAGACCAATTACCGGGGTCGTTGCTCTCGCCACCGCTTCCCTCGTAGTCGGTATCATAAAAATCGGGCAAGCCGAGCACATGCGAGAACTCGTGGCAGATGGTGCCGATGCCGTCGATTTGGCGGCTGTACTTGTCGCTGCCGGTGAGCTCGGTAGAGCAGGCATAGCGTCCAAGCCGTACACCGTCTTTATATACCCACTGATAGGTCTGGGGATTGTAAATACTGCTGGCATGGGGCCACAGGAGCCGACTATCGTTGCCACCGACATTGGCACCATGTCCGGCAAAGATGAAATAGATCATATCGACCTCTCCGTCGCCATCGGTGTCATAGTCTTTAAAGTTTACGTCAGGGTCGACAGCATTGATTACGTCGACCATCAACTGACTTGCAGAACTAGAAGTTCCTCTGGGATAATATTGGCTGCGGTCGACCTGAACAGGACCGACAATATCGAACTTGGGTTGGAACATTCCCATGGAATTGTCGTTGAAATAATCGTAGACGCTGCCCGTGCAGTTTACCCTATGGCCATTATAGTCGTAGTAGCCTGTATAGCCCTCCTCCGTGATGGCAGCAGTGATTGTTTCCTTGAAGTCGTCGGTGTCAAACGTGCGGTCGTTATATTCTACAAGGATAACCAGACCGTGGAACTTGGAATAGTCGTAGTTGGGGCCGCGACGCTGCTGGCTAGCCTGCTGACGACGCTGCTGTTCGCGCGACTTCTCCTGAACGATCATCTCCGACATATCCGGTTGGATGTATTTCTTTATTGATGCGAGGAAAGCCACCTCTGATGCAGGACGAGCTGCTTCGTCGTGAGCAATCTGGGCTGTAGGAACCAGTTGGCCTTCAGCCGACCGCTGTGCATAGACATAGTAGCCGCGGTCGTTCTTCACGACGGAATAACCATCGGTTGTGATGTTATAATGCAGATATTCATCGCCCACAAGGCGAATGGAAACGGTGGTTCCATCGGGTTGCTGCACCTTCACAAGGTTCCCCATAGCAGGCACAGCCTTTGCGGAGATCACTCCCAGCATCATGACCACAAGGGCCAAAACAACTTTTTTCATCTTCGTTAAGCTTATATTTTTTCGTATTTTGTAAAATCCAAAGTGCAAAGGTACAATATTTTTCGGAACTTAAGAAAGTAATAGTAGTTAAAGAAGTTAAAGGACATTGGTTTTTTCGTAATGAGAAACGTTGTAGAACATGCCGCTTTGGCAATAAGAAAGATTGGGGTAAACTGCCAAGAAGATAGCTCCAGACCATCTACATCAATCATCTTAAATATGAAGAGCATTGACATTATTCAGCAAATTAACTTAAATTGTAAAGTAAATTAAGTTAATTTATTGTGCAAATTAAGTTATTTTACTGAGTAAATTAAGTTAATTTATTGAACAAAATAAGTTAATTTACCGATCAAATTAAGTTGATTTACTAAATAAGGTCAGTTGATTAAAAAAATGATAGTATTGCCATCAATGAATAACAACACTGTTTTCGACCAAGAAATGCATTGGTATAGAGAAACTAAATAGCTGATGTAAGGGTCTTTTTCATGGCCATATAAAAAACGGGAAGCCGCTTCTGCGACTTCCCGTTGAAATATTCAAGTTCAGTTCTTTACTTACTTAATCACGACCCTGCGCTCGGCTTTGCCGCTTTCGTAATGAAGTGGAGAAAGAACGAACGTTCGAGCTCGTTTTCGTTCGGCAAAGTTCAAGCAAGCTTAACTTTGCGCTCACTTAATCACGACCTTCTTACCATTCTGGATGTAGATACCCTTCTGCTGAGGTTTCACAATCTGCACACCATTAATATTGAAGATGGCGTCAGCCTTCTCATCGGCATTAATCTCGTTGATACCGGAAGGAACAACATAAGCGAAGGTAATCTCAACAAGGACGGCACGCTTGTCGTTAGCAATAGCGTAGTAGCACTTGATCTCCTGCTCCTCGCAACCGTTGATGTTGTAGCAGAGGTAGGTCTTGCCGTCGGTGTACTTCACACAGGCAGGAGCGGTGGTATTGCCTGTCCACTTGTGGAAGTCGCCATTAGCATCGCGCCAGCCATCATAACCAGTGGGACCAAAGTCGGTGTCAAATTTCTCGGTGGTGGGATTCCAACCATAGACTTCTGCTTCGGCAAGGGACTCGAGTTGGAGATCGGCAAGAATCTCGTTCACCTGATCATCGGTGAGTTCAACCTTCTTCTCAACATAGTTTGGCTCGGTGGTCTCGTATTCAACGCGAGCCTTGATTACATTCTCGGAGAGCGAGCGGATGATTTCCTGCTCCTGCTTCTCAACGAAGGTGATGACCACATCAATCACAGCAGCCTTCTCGTTAGCTACAAATGCCCACTTGGCGGTATAGGTTTCACCTGCCACATGTGTGTCGTCGATACAGCCAATGTAGTCGATAATACCTGACTCAGGATTCTGGATCTTTACGCAAACCATACCAGCAGAAGAACCCCATCCTGCAGCATCGCCTTCAGCATTACGCCAACCATCGGTAGTATTGGTAACTGCCTCGTTGGTGGTCACATTGACAATGTACTGAGCTGCATCGCTGATGTTGTTGATGCCAAGAGCATTAACAACCTCGGCAACGTCGAAGGTCTCGGTTTTTGCACTGTAAGGAGTCTTCTCAACTTCATCGTGGTTCACAGTAATAGTCTTCACAACAGGAACTGCGGCACCGTCAACGGTGATAGAAGGACCTTCCTCGACCTCACCCTGAATGACGGTGATAACGCCAGAGTCGGCACCACGATCGCTCACGATACGAATCTCAGCCTTACGACCCTTCACGCCTTCAGGCAGAGGAGCTGCGATGAGCTGAGTCAGAGTGATACAGGGATCAAGATACTTTGGATCAGTTGATATATAGTAACTGTCGTTGCTCTCACCAACTTCCAGCCAATCGGGCAGATCCTCGAAGTAGTAGTTCTCTTCACCCTCGAGACCTTCCCAATCGGAGAGGCGAGGCATCGTGCTCCGATACTGGATAAAGCTATAACCTACATTTTCCGTTTCGCCCGTTTCCTCATTCTCCTCTTCCACAATGGCATAAGTAGCACCGCCTTCTGTGGGAGCATACTGCTTCTCAAATCCATCATAAACATTCACGATGTCATACATGCAGTTGAAGAACAAAACACCATTGTACTGGCGGGCATAAGGACTTGAGGGAGAAAGGGTCTGGCAGGGCCAAAGGCCATCGATAGCAGAACCGTCTTCTTCCTTTACATACTGTGCGCAGGTAGGCGTAATACCACCATTGTAGTAGTAATCCTGCTCGGTAGCCATTACATCGCACATAAAGAGACCGAAGTTAACATCAGGACGCGAGAAGTCGCCAATGACAACTGCAAAGGCATCCTTGATGATGATAGGAACATTGAATTCTGTGCCGAAATCGTCCACTTCCTTCTTGCTCACCTCAAAGGTTGCATAGTATTTATAGATGGTACCAGTTCTTGTTTCCTCTTCATAATCCGTAATATTCTCGAAATTGAAAGGCAATTCAGCGATAATAGAGTCGGTGAGGTTGCCTTCCTCGTCAAGCTTGATGATGTAGATATTCATCTCGGCATCCATGCCCATGAAATCGTCGAAAGTCTCGGCGGTACTCGATGCTCTGAACATGATGCTCTCCAGGCACATGGGAGCCGCAGGCTTTTCGTAGAAGTTATAGATGTAAGCCACCTTGGCAGGTGTGGCAACATCGGGATTTTCTTCGTCGAGATAGAGGTTGCGAGTGAATGTACCGAATACATTGGCATCGCTGAAACCAGTATAGAAACCACCGGCCAAGTTCTCCTGAGTAGCAGGAAGAATACTGTCACCATTGATAACGGCCACAGCAGTAGCACTTTCGAATTCGAATTCGTCAGCCAGTTTGTAAGAGCTTTCGCCAACGGTCAGCGTGGGAACCCAGCTGGTAATGATGTAGTTACGACCAATCTTACCATAGGTAACGGGCAGATCCATGTTCTCGTCGGCATCCATTTCTTCGGATTCACCATCGCTGGAGACGAAACTCCAGACAGAGCTTGCCTTGTCGGTAGAGGCATTCCTCCATGTCACCTCTGTGAAAGCAGGCAGATAAGGATAAACAAAAGTACTACCTGACACATAGAGTGTTCCTTCCGGACGACGATAGGAAACGCCATCGGAATACGCCTTGCGGGGAGCAGCCGATGCATTGGTGACTTTCACATCACGAGCCTCAACAGAAGCTACCGGGGCAACAGTTGCCTGGTGGTCAAGCTTTGTCATGACCTGTGCATTTCTCATACTCACACTTTGAGGAGCTTTCTGAGCAAAAGCTGATGTCGTCATGGCGACCATCAGCCCTAAAACAAGTAAAGTTCTTTTCATGTTGTTAATAATTAGTTGGTTGATAAATTATTCTCTTATTTGGTAAAAAGGGCTCAGGCTGTCGGAAGGCAGCCTGAAAGCCCATGACAATCAATTATCCTACGGTGACGACAACCCACAGATTGGGATCGTCGGCCGCAGTCAGACGAATCTGTCGCAGGTTGAAACATGTCTGCGCAGCAGTTACAATAAACTTACGATTGAATACGCCCGTCACATTCTTCACACTTGGCAGCGTGTTCTGGATGTTGGTGGCCGACTCATCGACAGGAGCTACATATGCAAACGAGATGTTGTTTCCATCACGCTGCATCGTATAGTTGTACTGGGCATAAGTGATGCGAGAAGAGCCCGGAACCTTATAGCCCACATTCCAACGATAATGCTCACCGTCTTTTTCGCGAGTGAGTGTCATGCCCGAGAATGTGTAAGAACGCTTACGACTATCCTTCATGGCCGAGAACTCCGTATCAAGTTCATCGAAATAAGACTTCATCTTATCCGACATTTCTGCAGTCTTCAAAGCACTCCAACTACCTGCATCAAGATTGTTTATCAGGAAAGTAGCAGGATCTTCACCTTCGATGATGTTTTCAGCATTCTCCACACCGAAGAATTTATCAGCATCAGCATCGTAGACAAACTCCTGTTCCTCAACTTCGTTGGCTTCAAGAGCACTGCGGAAACGCAGATAGTACTTGCCGTCACGCTTGGTGATCAGGAACGGATGCTCGGTGGTTTCGGTAATAGCATCGCCGTCATAGGGATACTTACCGATGATACCGGTGCTTCCGCTGTTGAAAGCATACTTCTCTCCACCCACGATGAGAACGTCCTCGTTGACAGCATTCTCTGGGAATATCTTCTTAAAGAATGCATTGACATCGTCCAAATACTCCTGGAAATTGGTGCCGGCGGGCAGACGGGTCAGACGAACGTATGTGCCACGCTTCTTACCCTTCAGCATAATGAACTGCCCATCTTCAGGAACGTCGATCATCACAAACTCATAGTCACCCTCGAAGCCTTTACCGGATTCGTAGTACTCGGGATTCGAGAAGCAGTGAAGCACTTCGTTATAAGTATTAAAGGTGAGCACAGGGCCATTGTCGGCAATGATCTCCCACAACGACTTCTCTTCCATATACTCATAATCCGTCATGATATTGTTCATAGCCAGCGTGACCGATTCGTCCTTGTCGAAATCTGCCATGATGAGATAGCCACGTCCCTTGTAGGTCTCTTCTGTATTGGTGGGGTAGTATTCCATGACCCAGCCAGCCTCGGAAGACTGCAGGCGGGTGGAATAAATCTTACCCGTCTCGTTGAGTCGCTCAGCGGCTGATTTATCGAAGAGGTTCTCTTCCTCACCAGCACAACCGGCAAACATCAGAGCTCCGGCAATCAAAAGTACGGTTGAAAATATCTTTTTCATATCGCTATTCTGTTTTATGCGTGATTACTTCTGCAATTCTTTGTACTTGTAGACTTCTTCCTTCAGAGCATCCATGAGCGTACGTCCTGTTTCATCCAATGGATAGGTCAGACGGTTGATGTAATTCCCGTTCTTGTCGAACACGAAATTACCCTTTGCGTCGGTCACCCACTGACGAGTCTGCACTTCTTTTCTAAGGTCTTCTAGGTTCAAGTCGAACTTCTCCTTCAGCCAAGTGCGTGCCATTTCAAGTTTCTGCAAGATGACCTGCCTGCCATCGATGCCATCAGTATTGTCGGAATAGATGATTTGTCCGATACCTTCGGCATTGCGGATAGGCATATCGAGCGTATCGCGCTGGATGATCTTGCGCTGAATATTGTACTGATTGTTGGATGCGCGAGGATTCTTGCGGTCGATGTAACCTACGGAGTCGGGGTTCACACCTGCACGGAAGGTATAACCACGGCCGATGGTAGGATCATTGATTTGACCGTCTGAATTCTTTGAACCACTGACATACTTGTTGTAAGTAGTGTTATCAACCGACACACGCTCCCAGTCGTACTGAGCAGCGTCGAGCATATGAGCCCAAGTGATGGAGTCCTTCACGATGTAGTTGGCGATGATCTCCACCCAGTCCTCACGGGCCTGCGACGAAGCGTAGTCGCTGACGAAGCCCTGAGCAATTGCCAGCGAGTCGGCGGTGTCCTGCCAAGAG
>JAGAAL010000004.1 GCA_017615245.1 Bacteroidaceae bacterium | reverse complement strand
ATCAGGTGGCTATAGCCCTGGGGTTCCACCTCTTCCCATCCCGAACAGAGAAGTTAAGCCCAGGCGCGCCGATGGTACTGCACCGCAATGCGGGAGAGTAGGTCGCCGCCTTTTTCATACAGCAGTCTTTCAGGAGAAATCTTGAGAGACTGCTTTTTTTGTTATGGTTGATATGAACTTTTTTGTTTTTGTTTGCTGTTAATTAAATAAATATGTGTATCTTTGCAATGTGAAATCAAACCGTATTCAATAAATCTATTAATTGACATGATATGAGGTATTCTGAATTAGGTAAGACAGGACTGAAACTATCCAATCTTTGTTTTGGCGCATCTTCGCTTGGTAGTGTGTTCCATGAGACAAAGGAAGCTGAGAGTGTGAAAGCTGTTGAGACGGCCATTGAAGGTGGAATCAACTTTATTGATGTCAGTCCATATTATGGCTATTATAAGGCTGAGACTGTTTTGGGAAAGGCTTTGAAGATTATTCCACGCGATAAGTATTATCTTTCAACAAAAGTGGGACGATATGGTAAGGATGGGGTTAACTCATGGGACTATTCAGGCAAACGTGCTACAGAGAGTGTTTATGAGAGTATGGAACGCCTCAATGTCGATTATATTGATATTATCAATGTGCATGATATAGAGTTCCAAGCATCGATGCCAGGAGGATTGCAGAAGGTGGTGGATGAAACACTCCCTGCCCTTGTGGAATTGAAGAAGGAAGGTATTGTGGGACATGTGGGTATCACAGATTTGCAATTGGAAAACTTGAAGTGGGTGATTGATCATAGCGAACCAGGAATGGTGGAGAGTGTGTTGAACTTCTGTCATTATTGCCTGAACGACGATAAGTTGGTTGACTTCCTGGATTATTTCGAAAGCAAGAACGTAGGTGTGATTAATGCTTCACCACTGAGTATGGGTCTGCTCTCTTCACGAGGTGCACCAGCTTGGCATCCAGCTCCGGCACCTTTGGCTGAAGCTTGTACGAAGGCAGCGAAGTATTGTGAGGAGAAGGGATATCCTATCGAGAAATTGGCTATTCAGTACTCTGTGAGCAATCCAAGAATTGCTGGTACGTTGTTCTCTTCAGCTAATCCTGTGAATGTGCAGCGCAATATTGACTGGGCAAATGAGGAGCCTGATTGGCAATTGGTGAAAGAGGTTCAGCAAATTATAGGTGATCAAAAACGAGTGTCATGGTCAAACACATAATAGATGCACATAGCCATCTGTGGCTTCGTCAAGATACGATGGTTGACGGACAACATATTTGTCAGTTGGAGCCTAATCGTAGTCGTTCGCTGTTTTTTGGTGAGGAACGCCAGATGTTGCCACCTTTTATGATAGACGGCGTGAACTCTGCAGAGGTGTTTCTGTCGAATATGGATTATGCCCAAGTTGGAGCTGCCGTAGTGGTTCAGGAGGTTATTGATGGTAATCAGAACGAGTATCTCACTAAGGTGCAGAAAGATTATCCCGACCGCTTTTTCTGTATGGGTATGGCTTGGAATCTGAATGAGGCGAAAGCGGTGTATGACGCAGGATTGAAAGGAATTGCTTTCCCAGGTCATCGTATGCACGAGCCGCTTCAAACTCTGATGCCTGTTTTTAAGTTTATGGAGGAAAAGGGGATGGTGTTGTCGATGTGTTTGGGAGAGGACGAGAGACAGATTGCCGAGATGGCGGAAGTGATACAAGAATGTCCACAGTTGAAAGTGGCAATAGGTCATTTTGGAATGGTGACCACTCCATCGTTTAAGAATCAGGTGATGTTGGCTCGTTGCGGAAAGAACGTGACGATAGAATCGGGTGGTATCACTTGGTTGTATAACTCGGAGTTCTATCCTTACCCATCGGCAGTACGCAGTATCAAAGAGGCTGCAGAATGGGTGGGCTTGGATCGACTGATGTGGGGAAGTGATTATCCTCGCACCATTACGGCCATTACGTATAAGATGTCGTATGACTTTATCGTAAAAACAAAAGAACTTACAGAACAAGATAAGGCATTGTTCCTAGGAGAGAACGCCATGCAGTTCTATGGCTTCAAGAAGTTGCCAGACCTGCCTTATATTAAAAATATGTCAGAATGAAAGCAATACAGATTTCCCACAATCAGGAGTATAATGTGATTGACATTAATCGTCCTGCAGCACCACAGGCAGGCGAGGTGTTGTTAAAGATACAATACGTAGGTTTCTGTGGTTCAGATATCAATACGTTTATGGGTAGAAATTCAATGGCGCTGAATCCCGTGATTCCAGGTCATGAGATTGGCGCGGTGATTGAAGCTGTAGGTGTTGGAGTACCTGAGAACCTGAAGCCTGGAATGGTAGTAACTTGTAACCCTTATACGAACTGTGGTAATTGTGCGAGTTGTAGAAACGGACGTGTGAATGCCTGTCAGCATAACGAGACGCTGGGTGTTCAGCGTGACGGGGCGATGCGTGAATACATCGCGTTACCTTGGCAGAAGATCATTCCTGCAGGTGGCTTGTCGACCAAGACTTGTGCGCTGATCGAACCGATGTCAGTCGGCTTCCATGCCGTGAATCGCGGACAAGTGACAGATATCGATGTGGTGATGGTGATAGGTTGTGGTATGGTGGGACTTGGTGCTATCGTACGTGCTTCACTTCGTGGTGCGACTGTGATTGCAGCAGATATCGACGATGAGAAGCTTGCTTTGGCGAAGCAGTTGGGAGCCACATACGCAGTGAATACCAAGACCGAGGATGTACATCAGCGATTGGCAGAACTGACAGGTGGTTATGGTCCCGATGTAGTCATCGAGGCAGTAGGTTCTGTCCCTACCTATCAGGTGGCGGTGAACGAGGTTGCATTCACAGGTCGTGTCGTTTGTATCGGCTATGCCAAGAGTGAGGTGTTGCTGCAGACGAAGTATTTCGTACAGAAAGAACTTGACATACGTGGCTCTCGTAATGCGATGCCTGAAGATTTCCGTGCTGTCATTCATTATCTGGAGCGTGGAACCTGTCCTACAGACGAGCTGATTACCAAAGTCATCAAACCAGAAGAAGGACTGCAAACCATGCGCTGGTGGAGTGAGAATCCTGGAAAGGTGTTCCGTATCCTAGTTGACTTCGTCAATTAAAATTGAAAAATTAAAAGATTAGGAACAAAAAAGGGCGCCATTTCGTGCCATAAAAGGGCGCTATTTCCTGAAACGGCAGGGCTTGATAATTTTATAGACAATACTAACAAACTAAACAATATCCTTTTATGAAAACAAAGACTAAACTTGTCGAGAAAAAATACCTCGTAACGTTTATCCTCGTGACATCGTTGTTTGCCCTATGGGGATTTGCCAACGATATCACGAACCCGATGGTGGCAGCGTTTCAGACGCTGATGGAGATTTCAGCTGCGAAGGCATCAATGGTGCAGTTCGCTTTCTATGGCGGTTATGCAACGATGGCCATTCCTGCAGCCTTGTTCATCCGTAAGTATTCGTATAAGGTGGGTGTGCTTATTGGTCTTGGACTCTATGCTGTGGGTGCGTTCCTGTTCATTCCTGCGGCGCAGTTCCAGGAGTTCACGTTCTTCTGCATCTCGCTTTACATCCTCACCTTCGGTCTCGCCTTCCTCGAAACCAGTGCTAACCCTTTCATCCTTTCACTTGGTTCGAAGGAGAATTCAACAAGGCGTCTTAATTTGGCACAGGCCTTCAATCCCGTCGGTTCGCTCTCAGGTATGGCTGTGGCTTCGTTCATCGTGCTGCCTAACCTCATTTCCGACAAGCGCGACGAGGCAGGTCAGATTATCTTTGGTGCCCTTTCCGATGCCGAGAAAGCTGATATCCGTCTCCACGACTTGGCAGTCATTCGTGACCCATACGTTGCAATAGGTTTGGTTGTGCTGGTGATGTTTATCATCATCGCTCTCACCAAGATGCCTTCTCTGAAAGGTGAGAACGACTCAAAGGTAAGTGCTCGTACAACGCTTTCCCGCTTGTGGAGCAACAGCATTTATCGCAATGGCGTGTTTGCTCAGGTGCTCTATGTGGCAGCCCAGATTATGGTGTGGACGTTTATCATCCAGTATGCCGACCACCTTGGTATCGATAAGGCTACGGCTCAGCGTTATAACATTGTGGCGATGTCCCTGTCGTTGACGGGTCGCTTTGTCGGCACCTACATCATGAAGTACGTCAATCAGCGTCGTCTGCTGATGATTTTCGGTGTTGGAGCTTCGATATGTACGCTCGGCGCTATCTGCATCGAGGGTATGTGGGGATTGTACAGCCTCGTCTGCATTAGTCTCTTCATGTCCATTATGTTCCCAAGCATCTATGGTATCGCTCTTGAGAACGTCAACAACGAAGACACTTCTCTCGGAGCTGCCTTCCTTGTGATGGCTATCGTTGGTGGTGCTTTGATGCCTCCTCTTCAGGGTTATCTCATCGACCAGGAAGTTATCTGCGGTTGGCCAGCTGTCAATGTTTCGTTCTGCCTACCATTCATATGCTTCATTCTGATTACCGTCTACGGCTATCAGACCTTTAAGCAAAGAAGAGTTGGAGAAGTCAAAGATTGAAAAATTTGCATTCTGCTATGGATGGATATATTCAGCAACAATACGGACAGCCCGTGAAGCGTTACGTACAGATACTCGACCTGCGCGACGATCCCGACATGATTTGTGAGTATCGCAAGTGGCACTCCGAGGAGCATCATTGGCGTGAGATTCGTGAGGGAATCCGTGCGGTGGGTATCCTCGAGATGGAGATTTATATCCTCGGCACTCGTCTCGTGATGATTGTCGATGCTCCGCTCGACTTCGATTGGACCTCAGCTATGAACAAGCTTGCCACTCTGCCGCGTCAGGCGGAGTGGGAGGCCTTTGTGTCACGTCTTCAGGGTTGCAGCGCTGATGCGCGTAGCGATGAGAAGTGGCAGATGACCGAACGTATGTTTCGCCTATATGACTGACAAAGCAACTATATAACTATCAAATATAAACGAACAAACTATGAAAAAATCTTTTTTACTACTTGCAGTAATGCTCAGCGCAGCTACTGCTTTTGCACAGAACTATCAGGTGTTGATATCTGAAGCTGACGAGCCTATGGCCACAGGTCAGTTCACCCCCGATTGGGAATCCCTTCGTCAGTACGAAGTGCCTGACTGGTTCCGCGATGCCAAGTTCGGCATTTGGGCACATTGGGGACCTCAGTGTGTTGAGGGTTCGGGCGACTGGATGGCTCGCGAGATGTATATGGAAGGTACCGGAAAATATAACTACCACCGTGAGCATTATGGTCATCCTTCAGAGTTCGGATTCAAGGATGTCCTGCCGCTGTTCAAGGCAGAGAACTGGAATCCCGACGAGCTGGTGCGTTTCTACAAGGAGGTGGTTGGAGCGCAGTATTTCTTTGCGCTTGGCAATCATCACGACAACTTCGACCTTTGGGATTCGAAGTATCAGGAGTGGAACTCAAAAGCGATAGGTCCGCATAAGGACATCCTCGACGGATGGTCAAAGGCTGCCAAGAAGGCAGGTCTGCCATTCGGTGTTTCGTTCCATGCCGACCACGCTTGGACGTGGTACGAGCCAAGTCGTCGCTTCGATTTGAAGGGTTCGATGCGAGGTGTGAAATACGATGGGTGGCTGACTAAAGAAGACGGTTACAAGCCTAATTCAGACGGTTCGGCTAAGTGGTGGAAGGGTCTTGACCCACAGAAGCTTTATGCACAGGATCATGACTTCTCAAATAATACATGGGACAACGGAGCCATCCATTCGCAATGGGGCTGGCAGAACGGTGCCAATATCCCGACTCGTGAGTATATCACCAACTTCTACAACCGTTGCCTCGATGCCATCAATCGCTACAATCCCGACCTCATCTATTTCGACGTGACCGTCCTGCCGTTCTATCCTGTGAGCGATGCAGGTATGAAGATTGCTACCCACATGTACAATCACAGCGCTGCTACCCACGGCGGAAAGAATCAGGCTGTTGTGTTCGGTAAGATTCTTGATGACCAACAGAAGGAAGCCCTCGTGTGGGACGTGGAGCGTGGAGCGCCAAATCAGATTATGGATCGTCCTTGGCAGTGTTGCAACTGTATTGGTGACTGGCATTACAACACGAGTGTCTATCAGCGCAACGGCTATAAGAGCGCTGCTACCGTAGCCAAGCTTCTTGTTGATATCGTTTCAAAGAACGGCAACATGTTACTATCGGTACCATTGAGAGCCGACGGCACCCCTGATGAGAAGGAGTATGCCATCTTGCGTGAGTTCGGAGCCTGGATGAAGATCAACAGCGAGAGCATCGTCAAGACCCGTCCGTGGGTGAAGTTCGGCGAAGGTCCGATTGCAGAGGCAACCATCAACATCAATGCACAGGGATTCAACGATGGCAACTACAGCAAGGCTGGTTCCGATGAGATTCGCTTTACACAGACCGAGAAAAACCTTTATGTGAGTGCCCTTGCATGGCCGAAAGACCACACTATCACCGTCAAGAGTCTGGCCGATGGTAGCACCCTCTTCCCTCAGAAGATATCAAAGGTGGAACTGTTGGGTTATGGCAAGGTTTCGTTCCAACGCACCAAAGATGCCCTCGTCGTCACCCTTCCAGCCGAGAATCTCAACAACATCATGCCAGTGCTGAGAATCAAGAAGTAACACTCTTTCCGTACAACAAAATAGCAGGGGGGGGGCGGTCATTCCACTCCCTGCGTTTTTGTTTGCAGAATGGTGTTGTTTTGATAAAATTCCCCTCTTTTAATAAAATATTATTGTTTTTCGATAAATTTTTTGCTTTTTTTCTTGGTGGATTCAAATAAAGTATTTATCTTTGCACCGAAATAATTTATCGTTTAACAGTAAAATATTATTAATTATGAAGAAAAAGCTTAAAATTTACAGCACTCTGTTTGTTGTAGTACTTATCTATTTTGTAGTAACCAACTTATTTTATATCAAAGTGCCATCATGGTATTCAACTCCTGATGACAAATTGGAATTTGTGGATTGCCCACCTGATTTTATGAGTCGTGAAACACGTGCCGACGGCACTGTTGTCACAACCAATCATGAAACATATAGCTATGAAGTTTATGTTGCGCCTAAAGATCGGACAACGCAAAAGTCGCTTATCTCAACGGCAAAGATGTCAGACAGTAATGGGGGTGAGATGCAGACCTACAAGGTGGAGATGCAAAAAGTGACACTGTCAGTTCCCGCCTCGCAAAATCGGTTCTTTAATAATCTTTTTATCGTTTCTGTCATCACGTCAGTAGGAGGACTCATTGTGATTATCTGGATACTTTGTTTAGTAATTAAATTGGTTCGCCGCATTCGTCGTGGAGAAGTGTTTGTAACACAAGTGTCTAAATACCTCGAAATCACGGGTATCCTGCTCAGCGCTCTTTATTTGTACCAGACGATTGTTAGCTATGCAATAACACAGTATAATATGCACCATATCCAGTTGGCCGACTATTATGTGGTGTTTAAGAATGAGACGAACAGCATGTATCTTCTCACGGGCCTTGTCCTAATGATTATTTCACAAATCATCCTTATGGGTAAGGAAATGAAGGAAGAACAGGAACTGACCATCTAATAAGATTGAAAAATTGAAGTTTTTATGAGTATCATTGTAAATGTAGATGTGATGATGGCCAAACGCAAGATGTCATCACAGGAATTGGCTGAAAAGATTGGCATCACTCAAGCCAACCTCTCCATACTGAAGACAGGTAAGGCAAAAGCCGTCCGCTTCTCCACCTTAGAGGCTATCTGTCAGGCGCTCGACTGTCAGCCAGGCGATATCTTAGAGTATAGAAACGATTGAGACAAACGAATGTGCATTTCCCGCACAGAATGTTAGGACAAAAAATACGTGCCAACTATTTGATGTTGGCACGTATTTTTGTGAGATAGGCTTGCATGTGGTCTTCATCTTTCTTGTCGATGATGTCAATCAGTTCGGCCATCTCGTCGCGTATCTGTGATACCTGATCTTTCGTATAGGGGTTGAACAGAATTTCTCGTAGCAGGGTGTCGTCCTCGCTCAATACACCTTGTGCGATGAGCATGTGGCGCTTGAAAGTGGTTCCCGGGGCATCCTGATGCTTCATCACGGCAGCAAAGGCAAAGGTTGAGATGAAGGGGATGGAGAGCGAGTAGGCCACGGTGCGGTCGTGCTCGTCGAAGGTATATTCGCAGATGTGGAGGCCGAGACGTGAGTAGAGTTCCTTGAAGAAGCAACGTCCCATGAAGTCGCCTTCGTTGATGATGATGGCATTCTCGTTACTGAGTTGTCCGAGGTTGGCGAAGGTGGGACCAAACATCGGGTGGGTGCTTACGTAGTGGAATCCGCTCTCCTCATAGAACTCCTTGAAGCCGGTCTTCACAGATGAGATGTCACTGAGGATGCAGCTTTTAGGTAGGTGAGGGATGACTTGGCGGAATACATCGAGGGTGTGTTTCAGCGATACCGCATTGATGACAAGTTCGGGTGCGAATTCATCAATCTCATCGAGACTGGTGAAACGTCGGCAGTTGTAGGTGAAGCGCAGGCGCTGGGCATCGATGTCGTAAACGGCTACTTCGTGGTCAAAGCTGAGCAGGTCGATAAAAAACGAACCCATCTTTCCTGCTCCCAATATTAGTATTTTCATTTTTTTTATTTCATTACTTCCACTTGCTGACGTACAGACTCTTCGTGGATGGTTTCGAATATTTCTTTGATACAATCGGCTCCGATACCCATCAGGGAACCTTGGGCACCTCGCTTTTCGAGAATCTCGTTGTAACGGCTGGCTTGGATGATGGTCATGGAGTGCTCTTTTTTGTATTGACCGATTTCGCGGCTGATGCGCATCCGTCGGGCGAGCAGGTCGATGAGGCTGTCGTCGATTTCGTCAATCTGTTTACGCAGGGCAATGATATTCTCTGTGGTCACAACCTTTTCACGGATGACGAGGATGCTGAGGATGTAGTCGAGAATGTCGGGTGTGACTTGTTGGCTGGCATCGCTCCACGCGGCATCAGGGTTGCAATGACTTTCGACGATGAGACCGTCCATACCCATATCGAGTGCCTGCTGGCAGAGCGGTGCGATGAGGTCGCGGCGTCCGCCGATGTGACTTGGATCGCAGCAGATGGGGATATTGGGGATGCGACGGTGCAGTTCGATGGGAATCTGCCACATCGGTAGGTTACGATAGATTTTCTTGTCGTAGCTGGAGAATCCGCGATGGATGGCCCCCAACTTCTTGACACCTGCGTTGTTGATGCGTTCGAGTGCACCGATCCACAGTTCGAGGTCGGGATTCACGGGGTTCTTCACCAGCACGGGATTCTCTACGCCCTGCAATGCATCTGCCAAAGCTTGTACGGCAAACGGGTTAGCAGTGGTACGTGCACCAATCCAAAGGATGTCGACTCCGTACTTCAGTGCCAGTTCTACATGCTCGGGTGTTGCCACTTCGGTAGCCACCAGCATGCCTGTCTCGTCCTTTACTTGTTTCAGCCAAGGGAGCGCCTTCTCGCCATGTCCCTCGAAACCTCCAGGTTTGGTACGTGGCTTCCAGATACCTGCCCTGAACATGTGGCAGCCTTTCTTCGCTAGCGCTTTCGCTGTGGTCATCACTTGTTCCTCCGTCTCTGCAGAACATGGGCCTGCAATGATGAATGGACGTGGATTGTCGCTTGGTAAATTGAGTGATTTCAGTTCCATATTATTCGATTATTTAATTCCTTAATCCTCTTCAGTGCTTCCTGCATCTTCTCGTCTTTGGCGCAGAGGCTGATGCGGATGTAGCGTTCACCGTTTGAGCCGAAGATGAAGCCTGGGGTGATGAACACACGTGCCTCGTGAAGCACACGCTCTGTCAGGTCCTCTACGTTGGCGATGCTATTTGGAATCTTGCCCCAGAGGAACATACCTTGTTGGGTAGGATCGAAACGGCAGCCGAGTTCAGTCATGATGGCTTCTGCAATCTTGCGGCGTGATGCGTATGTGGTGATATTGGCCTCTGTGTGCCACTCGTCCGAGTTCTCGTATGCCTGAGCAGCTGCGAGTTGGAGCGGACGGAATGTGCCTGAGTCGATGTTCGACTTAATCTTCAGAATCCATTGTACGAAGGTGGCGTTTGTTGCCAGCATACCCACACGCCAGCCAGGCATGTTGTGGCTCTTCGACATCGAGTTGAATTCTATGCAGCATTCTTTTGCTCCTGGCACCTGCAGAATGCTGAGGTGCTCGTCGCGGTTCAGGATGAAAGAGTAGGGGTTGTCGTTCACGATGATGATGTGGTGACGGCGTGCGAAGTCTACTAGCTGCTGATAGAGTTCACGTGTGGCACGTCCGCCTGTCGGCATGTTTGGATAGTTCGTCCACATGAGTTTCACACCACTCAGATCCATCGCTTCCAACTGTTCAAAGTCGGGATGCCAACCGTTGCTTTCTAGTAGGTCGTAGTTCACAATCTGCTGTCCTAGAATCTTGCTCAGTGCTGTGTAGGTAGGGTCTCCGGGATTTGGTACCAACACCTTGTCGCCTGGATTGCAGAGGGCGAGCGTCACGTGGAGGATGCCCTCCTTGCTGCCGATGAGCGGCTGTATTTCCGTTGCTGGGTCAAGGTCCACATCGTACCAACGTTTGTAGAACTTCGCCATCGCGTTCCTCAGTTCCGGAATACCCACGATGGGTTGGTAGCCGTGAGTGTCGGCTTTCTTGGCATTGTCGCACAGTGTTTGTATTGTGGCTGGTGAAGGAGGCATATCGGGACTTCCAATAGCCAACGAGATGATGTCCATTCCTTTGGCGTTCATCTGTGCCACTTCTTTCAGCTTCTTGCTGAAATAGTATTCTTGAACTAAATTTATTCTGTCTGCAGGTTTGAATTCCATAAATCCTTTAGTTTTTTCTCTTGTATTCTCCTAATATCTTTAAGTCGCGTGTGAGCGGGATGATGGCATCGATAGCCTGACGGTAGCGAGTCAGGTCGCTGTAGGTCACATCCACATAGAACAGGTACTCCCATTCACGGCCAATGATAGGCAACGACTGAATCTTCGTCAGGTTAATCTTATAGAACGACAGGATGGCAAGTACAGCAGAGAGGCTACCTTCCTCGTGAGGCAAGGCGAAAACGATACTCGACTTGTTTGTCTCTACGAGCGGACGCAGCATGTCGGCCTTCTGTGGTACGGAGCATACGAGAAAGCGGGTGAAGTTGTGCTTGTTGTCCTCGATGCCGTCCTCCAGTACTTTCAGCCCATAGAGGCGAGCGGCGTCGGCATGACAGATGGCTGCCCATCCGCGATGCTTCCCTTCGGCTATCATCTTGGCAGCTCCTGCTGTATCGTCTGCCTCTACTACACGCAACTGCGGATGTTGAGCCAGATAGTTCCTTGTCTGCATCAAAGCTACGGGATGCGAGTGTACCTCAGTAATCGTGTCCCAAGAGTCCTCTGGCAGACAGCAGATGCAGTGTGTTATGTGTAACTTATGTTCGCCTACCACTGTTGTACCCGAAGCACGCAGCAGCTCATAGTTGTGGAGCAGCGAGCCAGCGATGGTGTTCTCGATGGCAGCCATTCCGATCACCGTCGGGTCTTGGCTGATTGCCTCATACACCTGTTCGAATGTCTGGCAACAGATGAGTTGCAGTTGTTCGCCTGCAAAATACTGATGGGCTGCAATGTCGTGGAACGACCCTATCTCACCTTGTATTGCAATTCTTTTCATGTCGTGTTTACAAAAAAGTCCCACTCTGTTCGAGCGGGACCGTATTTTATTTAATTCTTCAATTATTCAATCTTTTAATTCTTCATTGTTGCATCCATACGATTGCCCGCTCTTACCTGTTCTGGAAGTAAAAGTAAAAGTAATAATATGTTGCAAACCATCGATTCATATTCGCGTCATTTTCTTTTGCGCTGCAAAATTATTGCTAATTATTGATTTGACCAAACAATTTGTAGGAAAAATGCTCGATTCGTCTTTATTTTGTTGTTTTTCCCCGTTTATTTGCAACTTAACCCCCGGAAAATGTGGCTCATAAAGAATTAATTTGTAACTTTGTGGCTTGAAAACATTAGTGACCTAATTAAATGCATTTAGCAAATAACATTATTAATTATTATAAGACTTATTAAAGAATGAAACAGACAATTAAATGGTTCATTGCCTCTTTGATGGTAATGGTTTGCTTGCAGGTGGCTGCAAAGCCCGAAGGCAAGTCTTATCCGTATTTCACGTCTGCCGCAGCAGAGGAGTTCGACCTCTATAATGCGATTGCAGACCAGTCCTCCGACCCAAGTTCCTACTATGCTGTAGTTGAGCAGTTCAAGCAGCAGTTGGCTGCTGGCAGCATGTCAGACGATGATGTGACAGAAGCAAAGGCTACGTTGCGTACCGAGCTTTTCAAGTTGATGAAGAGCGTTCCTGCCAAGTCTGGTCAGTACGACATCACCAGCTTCCTCAAGAATCCTGATCTCGCGAAGATAACGGGTTGGACCTGTCCAAGCAGCTACTTCAAGCTTGCAAATGGGCTTGTAGAGTGTTTCGGCACGAAGGTAGCGGCTCGTATGTATCAAACCGTCAAGGATATGCCAGCTGGCGAATACACTGTGAAGGTACAGGGCTTCTATCGCAACGGCGAATGGAAGCAGGCACTTGCCAACTACGAGCGCGGCAAGGATGTTGTCAAGGCTAGTATCTTCATTGATGACTATCAGAACAATGTAAGTCCGCTGAAGAGCATCTTCGCCGACGGCTGCTATATGTTGAAAGGTAAGCACTACAAGTCGGCTGATGTCTTTGCCGTAGTAAGCGGTCTTGGCTACCCACATAGCCACTATGTTGATGCAAACAACCGTTCGAACAATATCAAGACTCCCGATATTGCCAAGCAGGCTATCGACCACGGACACTATTGGAACGAGTTTACGGCTACACATGCCGAGGACGGCAATCTCGTTATCGGTATCTCCATGGTCACAGGTTCTCCAGCCGAGTCTTGGGTTGTTGTCGATAACTTCCGTCTCTACTACGGCACTCCTGCTCCTGTGACCATCACCGAGGAGACCGCTCAGGCCGACGATACCTACGCAGGCGTTGTGCTGAAGAAGAGCTTCAAGGCCGGTGAATTGACTCCATTGGCAGTTCCTTGCGACATTCCTGCATCGAAGTTCAAGGCTGTATATGCCATTGGTTCGCTCGACGTAGTGAATCAGAAGGCTGTGCTCTGTCCGGTTGACCACGTCAGCGCAAACGTTCCTTGCTACGTAGTCGCAGCAAAGGATGTTGGCGAAATTACTGTAGAGAATACCTATATCGCAGCTAATCAGTGCGACCAGATTCCAGTGATGTGGGATGGCGGACTCGTTTACCGCGTTCCTGGTACATTCTCTTGGAAGACAACTGCAATCGACGAGCAGGAGTACGATGCATCTCACTTCACCAAGTTCGAGTATGTAGATGCAAAGGACATGGACTTCGTGGCAAATATCGAGAACGTACGTGCACGTCAGTTCTTGGAGAACACCAAGTACCCAGAGCCTGAGACTCCATCAGTTATCGTAAACTACTTCAAGCCCGCTCCTCCACGTCTCGACATCCCTCACAACATCGGTGTGCCAGTTCCTGCTGACAAGGTGAAGGACGCAGTTGTGAAGTACGGTCTTCAGAGCGACCTCAGCGATGCAACAAGCCGCATGGTGCTCGACGGCTCCGATATGGCCTACATGCCAAACCTCATCCCATGCAACACATATTACTTCCAGGTTGAGGCTGGCGGTGAAGTGCTGACAAAGGGTAAGTTCTGGGTTGACGGCCCTGTTCGTATGATTTATGCACCAAGTATCAACAACATTCGTGATATCGGTGGCTGGAGCGTTCAGAACGGCAAGCAGATTCGCTACGGATTGATTTATCGTGGCGGTGAGGCCAACGGACTCCACAAGTCAATCGCAGAAGACCGTCAGACCCTCATCGACCTCGGCGTAGGTGCTGAAATCGACCTCCGTAAGGACAACAACTACGACAGCGGTGGTGGCGATGTAGGTAAGTGTGCATTCGGATTCCCTGCAGCCGACTACTTCTTCAAGGAAGGCGGTTACGATTGTAAGCTCTCACACCTTACTGAGGCTGCATCGAAGGCTCGCTACAAGCAATGGTTCCCATTCATCCTCAACCACATCAAGGAAGGCAAGGCCGTTTACTACCACTGTGTATGGGGTGCCGACCGTACAGGACTTGTTTCTGTATTGCTCGAAGGTGTACTCGGAATGACTCAGGAGCAGATGAACCTCGAGTATGAGCTTACATCCCTCTCATTCGCAGGTCAGCGTCCGAAGAGCGGCTATGCCGACGGCGACCACCAGAAACTCATCGAGAAGATTAAGACCTACGAAGGTGAGACACTTCGCGACAAGTTCGACACCTACTGGACCAAGGAAGTAGGCATCGACCAAGCCCTGCTCG
Organism: Bacteroidaceae bacterium; assembly: GCA_017615245.1. GTDB lineage: Bacteria > Bacteroidota > Bacteroidia > Bacteroidales > Bacteroidaceae > Colivivens. Next base: position 76,317 of record JAGAAL010000004.1, on the reverse strand, counting down.
ACGAGTTCCGTAGCATCATGCTCGTCGATGCTCCGGGAACAGCCATCAAGGGCATCAGTCTCTCCGAGAAGACTGTCCCATCGGGCATCAAGGCCGTCTATAGCATCAGCGGTAACGAACTCCCGATCAACGCACTCAACCAGCGTGGTACTTACGTTGTGAAGTACAACAACGGCACTTCACAGAAGGTTGTGGTGAAGTAATGTTTCTTACCTATTATTGATTAGATAAGGTGTGGCTCCATGAACGAACCACACCTTTAATTCTCCCTAAATACTCATTATTGGGGGTTGTATAATTAAGAAAAAAAACGTAACTTTGCGCTCGAATTTCCAAAGAAGGGCTAAATATGTGTTTATGGACAGTATAGAATTCAAACCGACTGATCGGTTTTACAGGATTATAGAGTGCGACTACCGGCTGATGCAGGTAGTGGCGCGGTTTGGCATCGTGATGGGATATGGCGAGCAGACGGTGAGCGAGGTGTGTCACCTGCATGGGGTGGATGTACACACGTTCCTGGCTGTGGTGAACCAGGTGGTGGGCTATCTGTTGGAGTCGGAGCGCACAGTGTCGCTCGACTTGGTTGACGTGGGTGCGCTGGTGGATTACCTGAAGCGTACACATGCCTACCTGCTGGAGCACCAGCTGCCGAGGATGCGCCAGACGTTGTTCGGTGCGATGGACTGTTCGTTGCAGAACGAGGTGGCTTTCCTGCTGGTGAAGTACTTTGACTTGTATGTGGCCGAGGTGCAGGCTCATGTGGCACACGAGGAACAGGAGGTGTTTGCTTATGCCGAGGGGCTGATGGATGGAAGCCTCACCCCTGACCCCTCACCCGAAGGGAAAGGGAGTCATAAACACAATGCGGACTTTGTGGCAAAGTTGCACGAGCTGATTCAGATGTTCTTGCAATACTATCCGCAGGAGGGTGTGAACGAGGCGCTGAACGACGTGGTGTATAACCTGTACCGCATCGAGGAGGACATCCGCATCCACTGCCGCATTGAGGACGAGATGCTGCTGCCGCTGGTGCGCAAGATCGAACGCCGCCGCATCATCCAACGTCAGCGTGGCATAGGCACACACGTGACGATGCCGGTAGAGCAGGAGTCGAAGACGCTGTCGGAGCGCGAGCAGGCGGTGGCTGTATGTGTGGCGAAGGGGCTGGCAAACAAGGAGATTGCCGACGAACTCGGCATCAGTTTCAACACGGTGACAACCCATCGGCGCAACATCGCCCGCAAGCTCAACATCCACTCGTCGGCTGGCATCGCCATCTTCTGTGTGGTGAACAAATTGGTGAAACTGGAGGAAATCAAGTTATAATCCGTCCCCCCTTCACAACCGTCTGGAAGCGGCCTTACTCATAACTGGGTATTGCCGCTTCCGCGTTTTTGCCGTAACTTTGCACTCGAAAATTGAAAGTTAAGGTAAAAGGAAAATGAATAATAATCAACTTTTTGGTACGGGAGCGCTTGCACTTGCCATGATGGGAGTCACGGTAAGTGCGGTGGCCCAAAACCGCCTTTCGTTGGGTGGATATGGTGAGGCTGTGATGACTCGCAACTTCTATAGTGATAATATATATAGGTACACACGTGCGAACGACCATAAGGACGACCCAAGCCACGGACGGTTCGACCTGCCGCATGTGACGCTGAACATCGGTTATGACTTCGGTCAAGGATGGACAATGGGCAGCGAGATCGAGTTTGAGCACGGAGGTACGGAATCGGCTGTGGAGATGGATGCCGATGAGGCTGGCGAATACGAGGCTGAGACGGAGAAGGGTGGTGAAGTGGCCCTTGAGCAGTTCTGGATTAACAAACGGTTCGGACAGGGCGAGTTCAACATCAGGATGGGTGAAATCGTGGTGCCTGTGGGTGCTACTAACAAGATCCACATGCCGACGGAGTTTTTCACCTGCTATCGTCCCGAAGGCGAGAACACCATCATTCCATGCACGTGGCATCAGGTGGGTATCGCCCTGTGGGGACGTGTGACCGACTGGCGCTACGAGGTTCAGTTCCTTTCAGGTCTCGACTCCGAGCGTTTCGGCAGTCAGAGTTTCGTGCATTATGGTGCCACAAGCCCTTACGAGTTCAAGATAGCGAACAGCTATGCCGCATCACTGCGCCTCGACAACTACTCGGTAAAAGGTCTGCGTCTGAGTCTGAGCGGCTATTACGGCAGCACCTTCAAGAACACGCTTCGTTCGATTGGTACTACATATAATAAGGTGAAGGGCAATCTCGCTATCGGCTCATTTGACTTCATGCTCGACCGCTGGAACTGGATTGTGCGCGGAAATGCCGACTACGCCTATCTGAGCGACCATGCGGCCATCACGACTTTCAACAAGAACTTCCCGACTCATTCGGGTCAGGACGGAAGTCCCTCGAAACATCAGCCCGTAGCGAAGAACGCATTCGCTGTGGGAATAGAAGCGGGGTATGATGTCTTCTCACAGGTGCAGAAACTGAAGGACGAGCAGAAGCTCTACCTGTTCGGACGATTCGAGAAATACAACTCCTATGCAGCAGGACGACAGAAGTCGGCATACGGATGGTGCGATGTTACCCGCCTGGCGCTGGGTGTGAACTACTATCCCGTGAAGGAAGTCGTGGTGAAGGGCGAATGGAGCGAGCGCTTCCTCAAGAGCGGCTACAACAACGAACCGAGTGTGTCAATAGGCGTAGCGTATTGCGGATGGTTTTTGTAAAATGTAAAAATGTAAAAATTAGAAAATGTAATAATGAACAAACCTAAATAACAGACAATGAAACAGAAAGCTTTACTCAGTATCGCAGCTATGATGGCTGCAGTGCTCTCGTTTACCGCATGTGGTGACGATGATGACAACAATGGAGGTGACGACCTCAACGCGAAGGAGTCGTTCCTCGCAACAACCAACAAGGATATGGTCAGCAAGACCATCCTGCCCATCTACACCAACCTGATGAATGCCAACGCGCAGTTGGTAGATGCCATCGGGGAGATGGAGACACAGGAAGATGTGAACCAGGCATGTGCCCTTTGGAAGAAGGCTCGCCAGTATTGGGAGCAGTCAGAGTCGTTCCTCTATGGGCCTGCTACGGACTTCGGCATCGACCCTCATACCGACACGTGGCCCTTCGACCGTGCTGCGTTCGACAACTACATCCGTCGCTATCCCGATCTTGCTGAAGATGAGGATGCACAGGCCATCGTAGCTGAAGCCATCGCAACAGGTCAGAGCCTCACAGGCTTCCATGCTGTAGAGTACCTGTTGTTCCGCGAAGGTCAGCCACGCCAGATTGCTGCCATTACCGATAATGAGAAGTGGTTCTGTCAGACAGCAGCCGAAGACCTTTATCTGGCATCTGTGAAACTCGTCGCTGCATGGGGCGGAACGGTTAACGAGGAGCAGGAGGAGATGCTCGAAGATGCAGAGTTCGAGTCGCGTGACTATGGCGAGAACTTCGTCAATGCAGGCAATGCAGGTTCGACCTACTCAACCATCACGCTGGCATCTGTGCAGATACTTGAAGGTTGTCAGGACATCATCGACGAGGTGGCACATTCAAAGATTGGTCACCCTTACACAGGTGAGGACAAGAACTACATAGAGTCGCCTCATGCCTACAACTCTATTCAGGACTTCTACGATAATGTGCTCTCATGTGCCTTTGCAATCAACGGCGGTGCCGATAAATCGACATCCTACTCTGCTACTTCGTTGATGGCATACGCTATGAGTCATTACCCAACCGAGGCTGCCGCAGTGAAAGCAGCATTCGAGACCGCACTTGATAAGGTGAACAGCATGCGCCGTCCGTTTGTGCTCTACTATCAGGACAAGTCGGCAGGCGATGCCATCGAAGCGCTCGAGGCTTTGGACGATGCTATTGATGCATTGAAGAAGAAACTTCAGGAATAAACCATATAAATATATCTAATTCAGGTGGGCACCAAGCGGCGTGATGTCGCTCGGTGCTTCAGCCAACTATAAAGATTAAGCAGAAATCATCATAAAAACAATTAAAATCATGATGCGAAAACTATCATTCTACATCAGCCTGTTATCACTCGGAATGCTTATTGTAGCATGTCATGAGGACAGCAACGAACCGGATAATAATGATAAGCCGGTGAAGGAATTAAGCGAGGAATACTATTCCGGAGGTAAGTTGGGAACGGTGTTCAATGCATCGGCTAGCGCTTATCAGCAGCCGACTCCTGCATGCGACAATGCTAAGTTCTCTTATTATTTCAAAAAAGGTGAGACGTTGTTTGAACGCGATTTCAATCAAACTGAAGGTACTGCTTTCTATGGTCTTGGACCTGTTTACGTGCGTAAGGGATGTCTGTATTGCCATCCTGCTTATGGACATGGTAAGCGTCAGAACGAATACCGTGAGTCAACAATGGGTAACGGCTATCTGCTGGTCATCTACGACAAGACAACCAATGCCTACATTCGCTCTGTGGCAGGTATGCCTCAAACTGCTGCTGTGGCTCCATTCAAGGCTCCGATTGACGAGAAGCAGATTCAGATTGACTGGCGTCAGTATACTGATGAGTGGGGTAATCAATTCCCTGATGGAGAGACCTACGACCTGATTTATCCAGAGGTTACCATTCCTCAGTCAGCTTTCTATGCGCCGATTATCGCTGCTCGTAATGGGCAGAATGTGGAGATACCTATTGAGGATGTGGGGGTACGTTTGGAATCTACGATTGGTATCTATGGAACAGGTCTGACAGATGCCATTCCGGACAGTGCCATCACGAACGAGTGGGTGCGTCAGAGCCAATACTTCAATTCTATCGGTAAGACCGATGCACTGAATCCTGCCTATTGGAATCAGACGAACAACGAGTGGGTGAGCTATTATAGCGGACTGACGGGAACGAAGTATGTGCGTCGTTACACCTATGCGATGACTCGTGGTCCGATACTCGATGCCGCTGGTGCGAATGCCATTTGGAACATCACCAATGTGACACGCTCTGACCGTCGATACCATTACCTCGACCTTAACTTCAATGCGAAGGCGCAGACACATTCCTATTATGCTGAGGCTTCGTCGAAAGACCCTGATGTACAACGTGACTTCTATAAATACTTCCCTCAGGAACGGAAGACGGGTGATGTGGAAAAGGATATCTACAACTACCTGACGAGCAACACGCAGGCTGCAGAGATGAGCGATGGCGACTATCATGCCTTCATGGTGTGGCATCGTGGTTTGGCAGTTCCTGCCGCTCGTGATTTGGATGACGAGCAAGTGCAGCGTGGTAAGAAACTCTTCACAGAGATTGGTTGTGCCACTTGTCACCATCCTTCATGGACAACAGGCGACGATGAGATTCACGATCCGAACGGCATGTTCGGCAACGATGATATGCCTCGTTATCCGCATCAGAAGATTTGGCCATATACCGACTTTGTGCAGCACCGTTTGTTCATGAAGAACGACATCCGTACGGGTTGGTGTCGTACCACACCGCTCTGGGGACGTGGCTTGAGCAAGATGTGTACAGGTGCTGACGACCGTCTGCACGACTGCCGTGCACGTACAGTTACAGAGGCCATCATGTGGCATGGCGCGAAAGAGTCGGATGCGCGTAAAGCCACAGAACGGTTCCGTAACCTCTCGAAGTCGGAACGTGATGCGGTGGTGAAGTTTATCAATGCCATTTAAACTTAGAATCGTTTACGAGGTCTAAAGAGTGTGAAGCGAATCGCATTTGTTATATACGTGGCAGTGATTGGGGTGCTGGTCACTGCTACTGTGGTAGAAAAAATCTACGGCACACCATTCGTCATGGAGCATATCTATGGCGCTTGGTGGTTTATTGCGTTGTGGGCTTTGCTTGGTGTGGGGTGCATAGAAAATGTAATAATTAAAGAATTAAAAAATGTAAGAATTGATAGTCTTAAATTCCCTCTAAAGGGGGTTAGGGGGTCTCTAATTCTTCTGCATGGTTCTTTTGTGCTGATATTGGTTGGTGCATTAGTGACCCATCTGTTTGGGCTACAGGGTTCTGTCCATCTGCGTGTGGACGAGACTACCGATATGATTGAAAATCGTGAAACAGGATTGATTGAGCACCTGCCGTTTTCTATCACGTTGAAGGATTTTCAGTTGAAGACCTATCCAGGCACCCAATCGCCGATGGATTATATGTCTGTTTTCACCACCTCCTCCGGTGAGGAGTTATCCGTCTCGATGAATAAGATAGGGGAGTGCCAGTCTTATCGCTTCTACCAGTCGGGTTACGACCCCGACCTTCAAGGTACATACCTCTCCGTCAGTCACGACCCATGGGGCATCGGCATCACCTACACAGGTTACGCTCTGCTGCTCTTATCGATGTTGTGGATGATGATTAGACCTTTGTGGTTCAAGGTGAGAACTTCAATTTCAAAATTCCCCCTAAAGGGGGTTAGGGGGTCTGTTTTCTTTGCGCTTTGTTTGCTGCCCTTTGCATCCTTCGCTGCTCCTAAAGTGCTGCCTGCCGATGTGGCGGCAGAGTTCGGCAATCTTTATACCTATTACAATGGGCGCATCTGTCCGTTCCAAACCGTTGCTATTGACTTCACGACTAAGCTCTATGGAAAGAGTAATTATCAGGGGTTGAGTGCCGAGCAGGTGGTGACAGGTTGGATGCTGTTCCCTTCCACTTGGGTCGATCAGCCGTTTATCAAGATAAAGGGACAGACCGTTCATGAACTGTTGAAGACCGATGAGACGTATGTCAGCTACGACGACTTCTTCGATAAGGGACAATACCGTCTTGATGACGTTCTCTATCAGTTGCATACAGGAGCACAACTGCCTGACGCAAGAGCCGTTACTGAGGTCGATGAGAAGATGAACCTGTTGCTCATGTTGTGGAACGGTCAGTTGCTGAAACTCTATCCAGCTGACGGGCAGTGGTACTCAAGGGAAGATAATCTGCCAGAGACGTTGCCCCACGACCAGTGGTTCTTCATCAAGCACTCGATGGATTATGTGGGTGAGTTGGCTGTCCAGCAAGACTATCAGGAATTGACTGCGACCTTGCAGAAGATACGTCAGTATCAGCAGAAGACGATGGGGGAGGACAACCTGCCGTCCAACTTCCAGTTCAATGCCGAGAAGCTCTACAACGCCATCAACTACATCCGTCCTCTTGCGATGGTGCTACTAACAATCGGCATCCTCGCCTATATTGTGGGTATTGTCTGCACCATTCGTCAAAGAACTATTCCGAGGTGGTTCCGCATCCTCCTGATGATCGTATCTGTCATATCGCTCATCTATCTCCTTCTCTTCATCACCCTGCGCACCATCGTCTCAGGACACTTACCCCTTACGAATGGCTTCGAGGTGATGCTCTTCATGTCGGCTTGTGCCCTTCTGTTCTCCTTGAGGAGAGAGCAGGGTCTTATCATTGCAGGCCTCACGTTGTTGGTTGCTATGATGGGACAATCCAATCCACAAATCACTCCCCTCATGCCTGTCCTTTCATCACCTCTACTCAGCATTCACGTATGTCTTGTCATGCTGGCTTACACCCTCTTTGCATTTCTTGCGCTCAACAGCCTTACAGCGCTGATCAGCAGACAAAACTATAAACTATCAACTATAAACTATCAACTTAAATTTGCCGTTTTCCTCCTAGCAGCTGGCATTATCCTTGGCGCCATCTGGGCGAATCAGAGTTGGGGACGCTATTGGGGATGGGACCCTAAGGAAGTGTGGGCACTCATCACCCTGATGGTTTATGCCATCCCGTTGCATTTTGCTTCAGAAGAGGTTAGAGGTGAGAGGTTAGAGGTAAGAACTTCATCCTATAAATTCCCCCTAAAGGGGGTTAGGGGGGCTGTTCTCTTCCACCTTTACCTCGTCCTTGCCTTCCTCTCTGTCATCATCACCTACTTCGGTGTTAATTTCTTCCTCGGAGGTATGCACAGCTATGCGAATGGGTGAAACTTTTCTCTTATATAAAATGATATAGTACGTCGGTAGCGTACTCTTAGTACGACGTGTGCGAACTCATAGTACGTCCCGTGCGTACTGACAGTACGAAGCGTGCGAACTATGAACGCACTACGTGAATATTTGACGTGTAACAGAACTTTCGCTTTTGTTGGCTATGAGCCTTCTCTTAACCTAAGTAAATACTTATACCCTCGGCACCCGATTTGTGGGCTTTGCCGAGGGTTTATTCGTGTGATTCTTTGTAACTTTGCAGCACGAAACGTATAAAAAACAAAGAATTATGAACAAGAAGGAAAGGTTTGCTAAGTTGATTATAAAGCATTGAATCATGTTTTCGTTCCCATTTCTCATTAAAATTTAGCCTTTGCACAACCTTTTGACGTGCCGATACGTTTATATAGTAGAAAGTAGCAACAAAAACGTCCGATGAATCGAGAAATATTCACTCAACATGTCCGCAAAGAACTCCCTGGCTTGCGTCGCTTCCTATTGGCGGCCTGTAGCGGCAATGGCGATGAGGCAGACGATGTGGCACAGGAGGCTTTGATGAAAGCTTACGTGGCCTCACACCACTTTGAGGACGAAGAAGGATTCTCGGCTTGGCTCTATAGGATTGCCTGTAACACCTTGATAGATCATCAACGAAAACTGATGGCACATGATGTGACCCTTGGCATCGACAAAGCGCATGATGTGGCTGGTGTCTCCCATTCCGATGGCAGCTTTGACTATCAGGAACTCTATCAAGCCATCGATGGCTTGACGATGAGTGAACGCACGGCAGTACTGCTATTCTATATGGAAGACCGACCCATCAAGGAAATCGCCACTATTATGAACGTGGCAGAGGGTACGGTGAAAGGCTACCTCTCACGAGGCCGTGAGCATCTAAGAACGAAATTAAGCAAATAAGACAGATATGAAAGATCAGGAACTACATGACATATTACACGCTTACCGTCCGCAGATTGACGATAACGAAGCGTTCATGGACAAACTCATGGTGCAGATGGATGCCGAAGATGATAAGCAGCAGCAAGCTCGCATCATTCCCCTCTACCGCAGGATTCTTCCTTGGATGGCTGGCGTAGCTGCAAGTGTACTCCTCGTGCTGACGCTCTATACGCAACATTCTGAGCAGCCAAGCCTAAAGGCACAATACATAAGCCAAACAGATAAGATGTCCGCATGGCAATACGATGACGAACCAATCGGACTGGACGGCTATTTCGCTCACCAAAAGGAGATTCAAGAAAAGGGTGAGAGGCTTGCCGCCTACATCCAGCAACAAATAACCATTAACATAGAATAAGAATAATATGAGAACAAGAAACATCGTATTGACTATTTGGGCAGGGTTGAGCATTGTATCTTGCACACAAAATGTAGCAGACAAGCCCATGCAGATAGAAAGCGTGAATGAGCTTTTTGACAGTATCGCCAAGCGGGATATATATGGACGGCGCATACTGAGATGCCTTGAGGATTCCGTTTTGATTGAGGAGTATAACATCTGCCATGTACTGACAGATACTATAGGGAAGAATCACACCATCAATTATGACAAAGAGTGGATGCGGAAACAGACTGAGGACCATAACTACTTGTTGCGGAATGTGCCGGAACTGCTTGACAGGTTGTGCAGAACCGCAGAAAAGAGTTACCGATACATATCTGGTGACTCTATAGACTACAACATCACTTTAGGGAATCATCCCCAGGAACTTCTGTCTTTAAAAAGTTATAGGGAAACAAACAGAAACAATTTGTTCGACTTCTGCTATATGGTCGAGAAGCCTGCTGATATCACGGTAAAGTCGGGCGATGTCACCTCAGTCCGGGAATTGCTTCAGGCGTTCTTAGCCGAGCAGAAGAAGGTGAAGAGATACGAGGTCAACTACGAGTGGGATAAGGATGTAGCTATTCCTGATGATTATAACACATTCCTGCCGACAAGCTATCGTGGGCATGGTTCTGATTCTTTAGCTGCTTCATCTGTCACAGGAACCCATTTTTTTATTCCGGCCAAGAATGAGCATCGCATAGACGTGGCAGTCGATTTCTACAACCGCTTGAACCGCATGGCCACCGAACAGCCTCAAAGAGGTTCTATACTCACCACGTCTGCAAGATTCAAATCATATATGGAGAACGTGGAACAGCATGTGGACTTGCTGCGTTACACTGTCTATAACTATGAAACACGACATCGCATCTACACGATCATGATGGAACAAAGCTCCGAAGGGATTCACCTCCTGGAGCTCTACACTCCCGATGCACCTCGGTTTACGATACCCTGGCTTTGGCTGAAGGTCAAACAAACTCACAATCTCGACATCATCCCAGAGAAGGATTTTGAAAAGCTCTATTAACAACAAATATGAACAAGAAAGCCATCATCACGCACTTTCGGCAAAGTGGAGGCTTCATTGCCACGCAGTAGCACCACTTTCGGCAAATTCGGGGTTTCAGTGCCACGAAGTAGCACCACTTTCAGCAAAGTTGAGGTTTCTGTGTTACGCAGTAGCACCACTTTCGGCAAAGTTGAGGTTTCTGTGTCACGCAGTAGAAAGAATTTGCGCAAAGTTTGTCCGTATGGGAGCAAAAACAGTCTGGCGTACGAGGCGCAAAACATCGGTGTAGGAAGGCCGAAACAACGGCGTAGGAAAGGCAAAACAACGGCGTTGTTTTATACCCAAATCGGTCATTAGACTGTTACGCGCTAACAAACTTTCTTTTTGCCATCTGGCTTCATCGTTTCTCGGTTACAATGGAACCCCATTGCGCCCTCAAAACGCCAAATCACCTGATCAAAAACAAAAGCTATTATCATCATAACGCTAATGACCGATTTGGGTTTAAACGGGGAATTTGCCCCCTCCTCACCAAAATTGCGATTAAGTGAGAGCCATGCAAGCTCGTTTGCAGATGGCCGAACGTTAGCATTTTATCTAAAGTTTGAACCTAAGTTAAGACTTTTGCCCCCGGCACCCGATTTACGGGTTTTGCCGAGGGTTTTATTTGTGTGGTTTCACGTAACTATGCGGCCGGAAATATCGACCTGATAGCCTTATTTTCTTTGGTAATCCTCGGATTTTCCATACCTGACGAATGCCGTTCCATGGAAAAGTTTGTGGCGTTTTTGTAATTCCATGTTTCCCATGGAATTACGTCTTGTGAATCCTGCTAATTTTTCCATGGGGCACATGATTATCTTTACGGAATTATGTCGTAACTTTGTACAGCGAAAACCGATTGGTTGTATTATCACGAATAATTACTAAAGATAGACGAGGTTATGAATAGATTCTGTTGTATTTTACTGGTGTTTGCGATAGGGATTGAAATGAGCGCTCAAAGTAAGGATGCCATTTCCTCTTCGCTTATAATCACGGAGATATGTGTCGCCAACATTGACCAAACCATCGATTACTCGAATAACTATGGCGGATGGGTTGAGTTGTACAATCAGGGCGACCACGGTATTTCGTTGGAGGGGTGGTATGTAAGTGATGATGCCATGAATCTGACGAAACACAGATTGGCAGGCTATGGTGTATTGAATCCAGGATGCTATCAATGCGTCTTCTTCGACCATAACGCCGCTGATGGTGAGTATGGTCCTGATGCGGCAAAGCAAGTGCGGTTTAAACTTGATCGGAAAGGCGGCACAATCTATCTGTCGCGAAATGGCACTGATGTGGATTTGTCCATCACTTATCCGAAATCCGTTCCGCGTTGCAGTTATGCGAGAGTGAAATTGAACGCTGATGAATGGCAATGTTGCGCGGTCCCGACTCCGGCAGCACCCAATGCTGGTCATTACGCTCAGGAATGCTTGATTGCTCCAGAGGTTGACTGCGATTCCCGACTCTTTACTACAGCGTTCGATGTGCATGTGCAAATACCTTCCGGGGTGACACTCCGTTACACCACGGATGGCAGTACTCCGACGCTCGTGAACGGAAAAACAAGCATGGATGGGTTTTTCCATGTTACGCAAACTATGGTGTTACGTCTGCGGTTGTTCTCCGACGACAAACTGCCAAGCGGTGTGGTTACACGCACGTATATCTATAAGGATAGGAACTATTATCTGCCAATAGTCGCAGTCACTACAGATCCGCGTAATCTCTACGACAACATAATCGGTTGTTATGTAGATGGGAAGAACGGCATCACAGGACGAGGCTCAACAGGGAAGTCTAACCTTAATATGGATTGGGAGCGTCCTGTCAACTTCGAGTATCTGACGGCAGACGGCAAGATGGTCATCAATCAGGAGACAAGTTTTGAAGTGGCTGGTGGATATAGCCGCCATTTTCCTCCGGCATCGTTCAAGGTACAGGCCAAGAAACTGTATGACGGAAACGGCCAGTTCGGCTATCCTGTATTTACAAACAAACCGTATCATGAGTATAAGCAACTGCTGATACGCAACGGCGGAAACAACAACAGGACAGATGGCGGTCCTCGTATCAAGGATGCCATCACCCAGCAGGTGCTGACGTCAAGCGGATTCTATGTCGATGCACAGGAGTATCAGCCTGTACATGTGTTTGTCAACGGCAAGTACCTGGCCATGATGAATGTAAGGGAGCCGAACAACCGCTTCCATGGCTGTGCGAATTATGGTTACGATAACGATGAAATAGACGGGTTTGAATACAGCAGCGGCATCTATCATCAAAAAGGAGGTACCCGTGAGGCGTTCGACCGATTAATAAGCCTTTCCGAGGATGCAGAGACGGATGCGGGATATGCCGAGGTCTGCAAGCTGCTGGACATGGACGAATTCGTACGCTACATGGCAGCTATCTGCTATACGGGCAGTTATGACTGGCTTCTTAACGGCAACAACGTGAAAGGGTATCGTACTTGGGATGATGGCAAATTCCATTTCATCTTCTTTGACCAAGACCTGACATGGGAGCGAACCAACAATGTGGAAGCTATCGATGGTATCAGGACGAACGAGGTGCTGATGCTCTATAACAACCTGAAACGCAACAAGACCTTCCGCCGGCAATTCGTCGTTGCATATTGCATCCTTCATGGCAGCATCTATACGCCAGAGAGATGTCAGCGCGTCTGCGACAGCATTTGTGCCTTGGTGAAGGATGCTTTGTTGTTTGATGGTCGTACCACAGCTGCCACCTACCGCAAACTGCAAGAGACGATGTGGGGGGAGAGCAATAGGGATGCACGTATCAAGTCTATGATGAATGCATACGCACTTTCTAATGGCTTTAACGTAAACATCGGCACCAATTGCCCATTTGCAAGGATTCAGATTGAAGGTATGGATGTCCCTTTCGGCCAATTCTCAGGCGTGCTTTTCGGAACTGTATCCGTGACCACAAATGCGGCAGAAGGCTATCGCTTTGTAGGGTGGAGAGATCAGTACGGCAGATGGTTGAGCCGTGCGAAAGAATGTCAAATAACAAAGTATGGCACCTATACGGCTGTTTATGAGAAAACGGATGAAGCCCTGTCGCCTATCTGCATCAATGAGGTCAGCGCAGCAAACGACATCTATGTGAATGACTATGGTAAGCGGGCTGATTGGATTGAATTATACAACCGAGGACAGGAACCTGTTGATGTAGCCGATTGGTTATTCTGCTCCCTCTCTTTGGACGTTAGAAAAGGACTCTCCACCGTCATCCAACCAGATGGACATCTGGTTATATGGTGCGACGGCAAACCGTCAGTGTCTCAGTTGCACCTGCCTTTCAAACTGACGAATGCCGATAATAGTATCCTAACGCTGCAATCGCCAGACGGTAAGTGGAAAGATTCTCTATATTATAACTCGCATTCATCGAAAGAAACTGTAGGCAGATACCCTGACGGAGGAAGTAACTGTTGGACATTCTACCATCCCACCATCGGAACTCATAACATGGTCACCATGTACGACAGCGCAGTAATATTAGATGCGAATGTCGTCCTTCCTTCGTCTCCATCAGATGAAATCGAACGCATCAGCTACTACACCATCAGCGGAATCCGTACGCTCAACCCCACTCCTGGTGGCCTATACGTCAAGATCGTACACTACAAGAATGGACAGCAACAACAAAGTAAGGCCTATATAAGATAAGGGTAAAAGGGTACAATACTACGTTCTAACTTATGTCTATGCAGCGATGTCGATCCTATGAAACATTGTAAATAGGAGTGAAATTTGAGGATTCCTAAAGAAAATAGGGATTTCCCCTCATTGTGTCACTGAAAAATGCTGTAACTTTGCAGCCGAAAACGGAGCGAAACTGCTACCACTCGGCAATTCAAGCAAGTTTGATTGCCCTCGCTTAACCGCAGTTTTGTCACTCGAATTAAAAAATGAAATAAGTAACGTCATACTAAATTAATAAATCGAAATGAGAAAACTATTGTTGTTATGTGCATTGGCTGTTTCTGTAGCAGCTATGGCACAGGAAAAGAAGCAGGAGGAGCCTGTAATGACTAAGGAGAAGGGTGGTGTGTATGTTATCAACACTACCACAATCTGTGATGCGAAGGGTTATAAGAGTCCAACTCCACTGAAGGTGACGGTGAAGAAAGACAAGGTGGAGTCTGTGGAGGCATTGCCCAATATGGAAACTCCTAAGTATTTCCGCCGTATTACTGACGAACTGATACCAAAGTTTGCTGGATTGAAGTTTGATGAATGTGAAAAGGTAGATGCTTTGACGGGTGCTACGATGAGTAGTAATGCCGTAAAAGCCAATTTAAAGGCTGCTTCCGATTATTATAAGAAGAATAAGTAACAGCCCCCCTCCCGTTCCCCCTCTATGGGGAAGCTTTTATGGAGAGAACAATGGATGAAAGAGCAAATTAAAGGGAATGTGGTATTTTTTTTCATCCTTTTTGCAAAATTATTATCAATTATCCATTGTCAATTGTCAATTATTTTGTACCTTTGCAGCCGCAAATGAGAAAGATGGTATCTTTTTCGGATGCAAAATACGATTGGGATATGGTGTAATTGGCAACACAACAGATTCTGGTCCTGTTATTTTGGGTTCGAGTCCCGATATCCCAACAGAATGTCTACCCTGAAACCCCTCCCTATAGGAGGGGCTTTTAATTTCTTTAGATGGTGTGTTATGAGTAAACCTTTGATACTGATTTCGAACGATGACGGGTACGAAGCCAAGGGACTTCATGTGTTGACGCAGTTGGCGCGTGAATATGGTGACGTGGTGGTTGTGGCTCCTGATGGTGGCCGCTCAGGTGCTGCGTTATCGGTGACGTTCCAGCATGTGCTAACGTCGCGGCTCATCGAGGAGGAACCGGGGGTGAAGGTGTATGCTTGTAATGGTACGCCGTGCGACTGTGTGAAGTTGGGATTAGCGGAGTATTGTGACCGCAAGCCCGATCTGGTGCTTGGCGGCATCAATCATGGCGACAATTCGGCGGTCAACGTTCACTATTCGGGTACGATGGGTGTGGTGATTGAGGGTTGCCTGAAGAACATCCCCTCGATTGGTTTCTCGCATTGTTCGCACAACATGGATACTGATTTCACACCGATGATTCCCTACATGCGGAAGGTGATGGAATATGTGCTGAAGAATGGGTTACCACAAGGGGTATGCCTGAATGTGAATGCACCTGATACACCAACGTATCGGGGCATGAAGATTTGCCAGATGGGGCAGGGCGTATGGACAAAGGAACTGGCGTCGAGGGTAAGCCCACGAGGTTACCAGTACTATTGGTTGGTGGGTGAGTTCCGTAGTGATGACGCACCTGATACCAATTCGGATTGGAACGGATTGCATCAGGGGTATGTGACGGTCACTCCTACGAAAGTCGATATCACGGCATATGAGGTGATGGATAAACTGAGTTTAGAGTTGAGCGTTTAGAGTTTAGAGATGAAATACTATCTGATTGTCGGAGAGGCCTCGGGTGACTTGCATGCATCAAACCTGATGAAGGCGCTGAAGGCGGAGGACAGCTGTGCAGACTTCCGCTACTATGGTGGCGACCTGATGCATAGCGTGGGTGGCACGCTCGTGAAGCACTACAAGGAGATGGCTTACATGGGGTTCGTGCCTGTGATGATGCACCTCAATACAATCATGAAGAACATGAAGCAATGTAAGCAGGACATCCTCGCATGGAAGCCTGATGTGCTGATTCTGGTCGACTATCCGGGATTTAATCTCAATATTGCGAAGTATGTGAAGCAGCATTCTGATATACCTATTTATTATTATATATCTCCCAAGATATGGGCTTGGAAGGAACACAGAATCAAGAATATTCGTCGGGATATCGACGAGTTGTTCTCCATCCTGCCGTTCGAGGTGGACTTCTATCAGCGTCATCAATATCCTATTCACTATGTGGGAAATCCATGTGTGGATGCTGTGGGGGCGTTTAAGGCAAGCGAAGAAGGTGCAGAGACGGGTGAAGCTTTCCGTCAGACATTCGGATTGACCGCCAAACCGCTCATCGCCATTCTTGCAGGGAGTCGCCGCCAGGAAATCAAGGACAACCTGCGCGTGATGATGAAGACGGCTCAGCAGTTCCCTGGGCATCAGTTTGTGATTGCTGGTGTGCCTACGATTGAAGAGGCTTACTATCGGAAATACATCCCTCAGGAAATAGATGTGAAGATTGTCTTTAACAGCACCTATCGACTGTTGCAACAGGCAGAGGCGGCTTTGGTGACTTCTGGAACCGCTACGTTGGAGACGGCTCTCTTCAATGTGCCGCAGGTGGTATGTTACTACGTGGCTTGTGGTAAAGTGGCGAATCTGCTGCGACAAATGATACTGAAGGTGAAATACATCTCATTGGTCAACCTCATTGTGGATCGTGCCATTGTGACAGAGCTTATAGGGGAGCAGATGAATGTCAAGAGGTTGGAAGAGGAGTTGCGTATGATAATAAAAGGTGGAGTCAAGCGCGAACAGATGTTGGCCGACTATGCTGAGATGCGGGAGAAACTGGGAGGTTCAGGGGCATCACAACGTGCGGCTCGACAGATAGTCGCTCACTTGGTTGGTTAAATCGATATAGTCCTGAACAGACAACTGTTCGGGACGTTTGTTAAAGATAGGGTCTTCAAGCAACGGTGCATCTTTTCCCACAATCTGTTTCATCCCGTTACGCATCATCTTGCGCCGCATGGTGAACACGGTTTTGACAATCCTGCGGAATAGCTTCTCGTCACAACCTAACGTTTCCCTACTATTGCGTTTCAGACAGATGACCGCACTCTTCACCTTGGGTGGTGGGTTGAATACATTCTCGTGGACCGTAAACAGGTATTCCACATCGTACCAAGCCTGCATCAGCACGGTCAGCACCCCATAGGTCTTTCCTCCAGGTGCTGCAGCCATACGTTCTGCTACCTCTTTCTGTATCATACCTGTGCAGCAGGGAATCAGAGCTTTCTCATCCAGCATCTTAAAGAATATCTGACTGGAGATGTTGTAGGGATAGTTGCCTGTCAGGACAAAGGGCTGTCCGTCGAACACCATCTTGAGATCCATCTTCAGGAAATCGGCTTCGATGATGTTGTCGCCCAACTCTGGAAAGTGGGTTTGCAGGTAGGGAACTGACTCGCGGTCGATCTCCACCACCTTCAGCGGCCGCTCTTTCTTCAACAGATATTGAGTCAGGACTCCCATGCCTGGTCCTACTTCGAGAACAGGGAGGTCGGGACACATGTCAACAGTGTCGGCAATACGACTTGCGACTGACAAATCGGTCAAGAAATGCTGCCCAAGAAACTTTTTTGGCTTCACTTTCGTATTTTCTTCCATCATCATAGCCACTATTTCAGTTTTTATTTCTAAATTTGCAGTACAAAGATAAGGATTATTTATGACACTCGTGTCAAGAATCCTCATGAAATAGGTGAAACGTGCGAAAATATTTAACAAACATACTGAATATTCTGTTGCCGCTGCTACTTGGTGGTGCTATTTTATATTGGATGTATCGTGAATTTGACTTCGAGCGAGTGCACGATGCTTTGCTCAACGAAGTCAACTGGTGGTGGATGGCATTCTCTCTTGTCTTTGGTGTTACTGCGCAGGTGTTCAGAGGGCTGCGTTGGAAGCAAACCCTCGAACCATTGGGCGAATATCCCAAGACGATGAACTGCATCCATGCGGTCTTCATTTCCTATACTACCAGTTTGGTGGTTCCCCGCTCTGGCGAGGTTGTGCGTTGTGGGGTGTTGAGTAGATACGACGGTACCTCTTTCCCCAAAGCAATTGGTACGGTGGTGACAGAGCGAGTAATTGACTCTCTGCTGCTTATCCTGATGGCGCTCATTGTGTTCCTTTTGCAGATCAAGACCTTCATCCGCTTCTTCGATGAAACAGGCACGAGCCTGACAGGATGGTTGCAGACATTTACAACAACAGGCTATATCGTTACGGCTGCTTGTGTGGTTGTGACGGTGGTATTCCTTTGGTATTTCATCCGTAAGGCTACGGTGTTTGCCAAACTGCGGAAAATCATCGGTGACATCAAGGACGGTATTTTCTCGCTGAGCAAGGTGAGAAACAAATGGCTGTTTGCGTTCTACACCTTTGCCATCTGGGGTAGCTATTTCCTGCATTTCTACATCACCTTCTTCTGTTTCCCCTTCACAGCTTCATTGGGCATCATGACAGCCTTGCTGGCTTTCGTGGTAGGAGGCTTTGCGGTGATTGTGCCAACCCCTAACGGTATGGGTTCGTGGCATTTTGCTGTGAAGACCGTGTTGCTGTTAGCTGGTGTGCAGGTAGCAGCCGACGCAGAGACTTTTGTGCTGATTGTACATGCCATCCAAACAGGCTTGTTGCCGATGCTGGGTATGTATTCGGCCATTTGTCTGATGATGCAGAAGCCATATGAAAACGATAGGCCGAATAGGGCAAATATGCCTTATGGAGCTAATATGTCTTATGGGCCTAATAGACCACCTTTCCCGTTCAATCTTAATAAACCTCAATAAAATCAAATCGTTATGACAATCTTAGATTTAAAACCACAGAATGTATGGCGTTGTTTCCATGCATTGACACAGATCCCTCGTCCGTCAGGACACACAAAACAAGTTGCTGAGTTCTTGGTTGACTTCGGCAAGAAGAACGGAGCTGAGGCTTTTATCGATAACGCAGGTAATGTAGTGATGAGAGTTGCAGCTACTCCAGGTTATGAAAATCGTGAAATTGCTATCCTTCAGGCTCACATGGATATGGTGCCTCAGAAGACAAAGGAAAGCAACCACAATTTCGAAACTGACCCCATCGAAACTTGGATTGATGGAGAGTGGCTTCGTGCAAAAGATACAACCCTTGGTGCCGACGACGGTATGGGTGTTGCAGCAGCAATGGCTGTTGTTGAAGACAAAACGTTGGAACATGGTCCTCTGGAAGTGCTCATTACGCGTGATGAAGAAACTGGTATGTATGGCGCCTTTGAACTGGCTCCTGATACACTCAAGGGCAAATATCTCCTGAATCTCGATAGCGAGACAGAGGGTGAAATCACTATTGGTTGTGCAGGAGGACTTGATGTTGTTTGCACGATGGAATATCAGGAGATGGATATCAACCCTGAAGGAATGGTGGCATACGACATCGCAATCAAGGGTTTGTTGGGTGGACACTCAGGATTGGAAATCAATCAGGGTCGTGCCAATGCTAACAAGCTGATGGCTCGCGTACTCTTTGCAACAGTCAACACAGGTTTGGCTCATCTCTGCTCTTGGCACGGTGGTAATATGCGTAATGCGATTCCTCGTGACGGAGAGGCTGTAGTAGTGGTTCCTCAAGGTAAGGAAGCAGAATTCAAGGAGATGGTGGCTAAGTGTGCCGAAACCTTCTGCCGTGAGTTTGGTGACATCGAGAAGGAAGGTATCAAACTGACTGCAACTCCTTGTGACATGCCAGCTAAGGCTATTCCTGATGAGGTGCAGACAAACCTTATCAATGCTGTATTAGCAGCTCAGAACGGTGTGATGCGTAACATCCCAACCATCCCGGAAATCGTAGAGACATCAAGCAACCTTGCGATTATCAACGTCGCAGAAGGTAAGGCAGAAATCGACCTCTTGGCACGAAGCAGTCAGGACAGCATGAAACTCTATCTCTGCAACGGCCTCAAGGCTTGTTTCTCGATGGCAGGTATGAAAGTGGAGTTCTTGGGTGGTTATAGTGGCTGGTTGCCAAACACCAAGAGTCCGCTTGTAGCTGCGATGTCGGATGTATATGAGAAGATGTACGGCAAGCGTCCGGAGATTCTTGTATGTCACGCTGGTCTTGAGTGCGGTATCATCGGCCCTAAGTATCCAGAGATGGATATGGCATCTTTCGGACCTACACTCCTTTCGCCTCATACTCCAAGCGAGCGTTGCTACATTCCAAGTGTTGGCAAGTTCTACGACTTTGTCGCAGAGTTGCTGAAGAATATTCCTGTAAAGAAATAAGGAGTTAAAGAAGTGGCAAAGAAACCATTAAAACTCTATTACTCAATACGCGAGGTAGCAGAGCTTCTGAATGTCTCAGAATCTCTGCTCCGCTATTGGGAGAAAGAATTCCCGTCGATCCATCCTAAGAAGGTGGGACGAGGCATCCGTCAATATACTCAGGAGGATATTGATGCCATCCGTGTCGTCTATCATTTCGTAAAGGAACGTGGTATGACCCTCACAGGTGCCCGTGAAGCGATGAAGCGAGAGAAGGGAAACCCCAATAAGAAAGCGGAACTGATCGATCGCCTAAAGTTTGTTCGTGATGAATTGCAAGCCATCAATCGTGAATTGAATTATCTCGAATAAGCAATCAACCCTGCAAATTCGTACATCTTCCGATAGGCTTCTGCCTTTTTGCTGAAAGCGAGAGGGTAGGCGCGTGAGGAAGATGGAAGTCTATATAGGAAGCGATTCTGATTAGGGATTTCGATGTATTCACCTACTCTTGGCGGGTAGGTGATTTTTAATGTTTTACATAGCGTCTCTGTGGCGAGTTCGCCTGTGGTGACTATTACTTTCAGTTTGTCCAATCCTTTTGTTAACTGTGTAATGTCTGTAGGTGTGACGATTTCCAGGAATTTGTCGGAAGCATTATCGTTAAGACGACGGACAGCACTTGCGGTATCGAAATAACCAATTCCTTTTTCCTGTAGGAATGCTTTGATGGCATCCAATTTGAATGTTTTGTGAGCGGCATCCACGAAATAATCCTTATTGTTGAAAAACACTTCGCCAGTCAGTCTCCAGTGATCGTTTATCCAATTGGGATAGAAAAAGTGCATACACCACCGCTTCTGTTGTGGTGGAAAACTACCAAGAAACAACACCTTGGTGTTCTGGGGTAGGAAAGGTTCCAATGGATGAAGTTCCACATCGATGGAAAGTTCGGCTGATTGTTTCATGTTCGTGCACCTTATTTATATATAATAACGTAAATTCTCGGAGTTTATTGCTTTTCTTCTTCCAAAGACGTTTTTCCCATCCTTTTCCTATAATTTTTGTCACTTATTTCCTTGTCCAAAGACGAATTATGTCTAAAATGCAAAAAATACAAGAAAAAACATAAAAAAGTTGCTTAAATATTTGGTGGAATCAAAAAAGTGTCCTACCTTTGCAGTGTCTTAGTTAAGTAGTACACTAAATTACTCAAAGGCAAGGCAGAGAAAATAAACCAAACGAACTAACTTAAAAAGGAAAGAATTATGATTATCGTAACTATCATCGCAACAGTAGCAACAGTTTGCGGCATCATCTTGATGTAAAACCAGAATGCTTCCTTCTTATCCTCTCTTTAGGAGAGATGTAACAATGTAAAAATAAAATTAAATAATAAATAAGATTATGTTAAAGATTCAAGATGTAACATTTGCGTATAAGAAGAATGATCCGGTATTAGACCATTTTTCTTTGGAAATCAACGAAGGCGGTGTTTATGGCCTTCTTGGTAAGAACGGTACAGGTAAGAGCACATTGCTCTACCTCATTATGGGATTGCTTCGTCCTCAGTCGGGATGGGTGACTTATAACAATGTGGAAACGCTTCTGCGTAAACCTGAGTTGTTGGGTGATATGTTTATCGTGCCTGAGGAGTACAACCTTCCTGGTATCTCGCTTCAGAAATACATCAATGCCATCAAGCCATTCTATCCTCGCTTTGATGTAAGCATGATGTATCGTTGTCTCGAAAGTTTCGAGATGCCTCACGACATCAATCTTGGTGCATTGAGTATGGGTCAGAAGAAGAAGGTGTATCTGAGTATCGCACTTGCTGCCCGCACTCATCTGTTGCTGATGGACGAACCAACCAACGGTCTCGACATTCCTTCGAAGAGTCAGTTCCGCAAGGTGGTGGCTGGTAGCACAGATCCTGACCAGATTGTCATCATCTCTACCCACCAGGTACGTGACGTAGAGCTGTTGCTCGACCACGTTACGATGATTGAAAAGAACGAGGTATTGCTGAACACCAAGATGGATCAGCTGTTTAAGGACGATGAGGTCATCAACCTCGAAGATGTGTTTAACAAATTATTACAGGAAAGGAAATAAATTATGAGTACTTTTAATACAAAGCGTTTTGCAAATTATGCAAACTTCGACCTGACTATCAATAAGAACTTCTATCGCAACCTTGCACTTGTGCTCTTCTTTACCATTGTGGGTATTGTGGTGCTTTCGTTCTTCATGCGCTGGCTTACTTATCAGATGTCTGCACCATCAGGTATTTACAACGACCTGACGCTAACCTCATTGGTTGTGATAGTTATCATGCAGTTCAGTCTTTATATTGCTGGAGGATGTACTTTGCACCCATTGCGTAACAAGCAGGGACGTATCACGAATCTTACGATGCCTGCTACGAACTTGGAAAAATACACGTGGCACGTGTTGGTTTGTGTGATTGGCGCTATTGTTGTTTCGGTGGTAAGTGTGGCTGTGGCTGACCTTATCAACTATCTGATGACGATTGCCGTCTTTAAGAGCGGTGAAGGTGTACAGTCGCTGTTTGTCAGTGTATTTTCCAATACGACAGGGACGGCCATACAGAACTTCACCAATCAGATGCATGCATCGATGAATGGTGTTACCATCACCGACTCGACTTATGTCAGCCCTCAAGACATGGTTCTGGGGAATATTCTGGATGCTTCTTTATTTGCGACCTGGGCAGGTATTTTCTGTACCACATCCATCTATGCGTTTGGCAACTCGCTGAAGTATAAGTTCAATCTGCCTATCACTTATATCATTCTGAAGGCCATTGAGTTCTTATTTGCCATCATTCTTTTCGTCGGAATGATTTGGTTTACAGCCAATATTGACACAATGGACCGTATGTTTGCAGAAGAAACCATGCGAGCCTTCTTCGAGAACTTCCACATCTATCTGTATGTATGGGGTAGCCTCTCAATCCTTGCAGGTATCGGCTTCTTTGTATGGGCTTACAATCGCTACACAAAGGCTCAGCTTTGCAATAAACTGAATAGATAAGCCCCCTCCTAACCTCCCCGAGGGGAGGAATGGAACAATAGATAAATGAATCCAATAGTAAATTGTAAATGAATAAATAGTAAATAAGACTATGAATTTCAACGGAAAAAAAGCAATATATCTGCAAATCGCCGACTTGATATGCGACCAGATTCTTCTCGGACAGTACGAGGAAGAGGGACGTGTGCCATCAGTTCGCGAGACAGCAGCCGAGGTCGAGGTGAACA
This sequence comes from Bacteroidaceae bacterium, assembly GCA_017615245.1. GTDB lineage: Bacteria > Bacteroidota > Bacteroidia > Bacteroidales > Bacteroidaceae > Colivivens. The sequence goes on along the minus strand of JAGAAL010000004.1, from coordinate 52,624 downwards.
GCAACACCGTGATGCGTTCATACGACTGGATGCAGAGCCAGCAGATCATCTACACCAAGCGCGGTTTAGGCTATTTCGTCAGCCCTGGTGCCAAGCAGACCATCCACAACCTCCGCAAGGAAGAGTTCGTGAAGGAGTCGGTACCCGAAATCGTGCGCTCAATGCAGACATTGGGCATCACAGTGAGTGAATTAACCAATTATATCAACAAAGCAATCGCATAAACAATATGAATACCAATCAAAGACGCCCCCTCTTAATGGGGATTAGCAGATGGCTCATTTCCTGCGCCTCCATCCTCTTCATCGTCGCTTCATGTATCCCTATGGATCGTCGTCCTGATAACCATAATTTAGACTTCCGCGACTCTGAACAATGGGGCCCAGTTATGGAGATGGACTTGGATCTTGACGACTTCTGTAACATTACATCGACAACCAGCGCAGAGATAAAATACATCCAAAGCGACACCTTCAAGGTGACGGTGATAGGAAACAAAAAGGCCATCGAAGCCTATACCCTTGAGTTGTTCGATTCTTCAGGTCCAGATGGCGAGATGAACAAGGTACTTAATGTGAGTGCCAATCAGAAGTACACCCATTGGACTCCAGCCATTCTGGTTCTTGTGCAGGCTCCTACGCTCTTTGGTGTCAGCCTTACAGGTTCAGGCGAATTTATTATCGAAGACTCTGTGTATATCAACGATTTCCGTCTGAATATCACAGGAGCAGGCGATGCTGAGTTGGGTAGCATCACTGCGGAAAACGTCACGATTGATATGGGTGGTGCAGGCGACCTCAGTCTTCGCAAGTTGAAAGCCAATCGCCTGACAGTTAACGTTACAGGTGCTGGCGATGCAACCTTCAAGAAAGCAAAGGTGAAGGATGAAGCCAACTTCTACACATACGGTGCAGGTGATATCGATGGAGCGGTTACGGCTGATAAGATTCTGGCTATTTCGACTGGAGCTGGAGGTATAGAACTCGAGGTAGATTGTCAGTCAATCACAGCTGTCTCTTCAGGTGCTGGTGATGTAGAACTTGAAGGTACAACCCACGTGCTTCGCAAGACCTGTATGGCACTCGGAGGCATCAAGACCCGTCATCTGAAAGCGGATGTTGTGGAGCCTGCAGAGCTTCGCGTAGAGGAAGATACGCTAAAAACAAAGCAACTGAAGAAAGTGAATTAAGCCTTTAGTTCTTATCATACTCCTTCCCCCCTTTGGGGTACTTCCCCTATCTTAGGAGAAGAGCTTTATAGCTCCTCCGCTAAGTTAGCGGAGGGGGACCGCCCAGCGGTGGAGGAGTATGAATAAAACTCAAATAGTTAATAGACACTTACTCAAAATAACGAAATGATTATGAAAACGAGATTTTTAAGGTTAATACTAATCGCAGTGTCCGTCTTCACGACGGGCGCTGCACCCCTCGCGGCTCAGCAGAAGGGGCAGAAGGCACTCGACGGAGTGTTCTTCAAGATTGAGAAGAAAGGCCAGAAACCTTCGTATGCATTGGGAACTGTGCATTATGTTCATGGTGAATACATGCATGAGGTACCTGGACTTGACTCTATACTCGGCACCATCACGTGTCTGGCTGCAGAGATGAGTATGGAGGAGATGATTCATCCGAATCAGCAGGCCACAATGGCAAGTATTATCACAAAATTGCAGGGATTTGATTCCTCTAAATTGGAGCGTGAGATGCCTACGGTGATGCAAGAATTCCTGGATACCACAGGGATAGATGCCTATACCCGCTACCTCACACCTCAGCAACTCGATTCGTTGGATCGTATCATAGCGTATTTCCAAGTGAATGACAAAGTGGCGAGTATGTCGACTGTTCAGGGTGAGAAAGCCTATCGATATGCGCTTCCGTTTGTGCTCCCCTCTCTGTGGCAATCGCTTACGACATCGAAATTCAGCCAGTTCTATAAGGATGTTCGTGGCTATACAAGCGACTATAAGCTGTTGGATCTCATGATTGCGATGAAAGCCAACGAACTGAACGAAGCGTATGCAGTCGAGCATCCTGATAAGCAGCAACCACGTATCATGAGTGTGGGGCTTGACAGCATCAATGTAATGGGTGCCTTTATTGACAGCCAGGCAGACTTGATCGACTTGATTCTGAATGACTTTAGCACCAAGAATCTCGTACAGCTGATTTACAGAGGAGGGAGAGCACAATATGAACTTTGTAGCCGAATCCCTCAGATAGATTCCATCTACAGAAGTGGAAAAGGTAATGAACTGATAGATTTTCTCGACGAAATGCCAGAATCCGAACGTGTCTATGGCAATGATGTGCTTATCAATGACCGTAATCGCTATTGGATGACCCAGTTGCCACAGTTGATGAAAGACCATCAAACCCTTATCGTGGTAGGATTGGCCCATCTGCTCAATACTCCAGGCAGCGAAGGCATCCTCTCAATGCTGCAGAAACAAGGATATACAGTTACGAGGATACTGTAACTCTTTTGTTCCGACACATCCTTTTTGTTCTAATTCCAAATGGATTTTGTTGTTCCTGGGCGTGGAATCTGTGTTCCACGCCCAGGAACCAGTGTTCCACGTCCAGGAACACAGGTTCCACGTCCTTGAACAACTTTTCCCTCCTTGTATAAAATCTTTTTCCCTTTGGGATAGCAAAATAAATAAGCTGAAAAAGCAATTTCTCAGACCTTTGGCCTTCTAAATGAACTATTTAATCTTAATGCCGAGGACGTAGAAATGGGGAATGGATTTGGTGATTTCTGACGAAAAATTGTGTTTAATGAGTTTCTCGCCACAGAAACGGCTAACGCCTGTTTCTGGTTCATACCAATAGGAGCCGAACAAGACGAGCGGAATGAATTTTCTTGTTTCAACAGGAGAAACAAGTTCGAAGGGACGCGACTCGTATCTGTATGCCTGTTTCGTCGGCATCTCTGGAGCATAGACAGGTAGTAGTTTTAAAGTGGAATTAAAGCCGCCACCGCCGACGGATTGGTAGGAATAGACATACGTTGAATCATTGCTTGATGGTGCAAGTCCGATGACGAGCTTTTCCCCAATTGGGAACGAAAAACTAAATCCAAGTACATCTCTCGCCTCTTTTCCTTTCACGTATTCCATGACGACAGGCTCAACCGACTTGCCCTTGAAGTCTTGTGTGTCGAAACTGTAGGCAATATAGCCCTTGGCATTCAGCAATTGCAGGTAATCGTCTAATGTCGGCTCACTCGTTCTAATCTCTTGTGCCTGCCCCGTCAATGCGGTGAGGGCGAGAATGGCAATAAGAATAGTTTTCTTCATATTCTGTTTCTTTTAATCGCCAGCAAAGTTACGAAATCTTTTCGTTAACTGCGTATGTTATAGGGAAAAATAGGGAAACTGCTGATTTAATACTTGGAAAAATCATTTTTTCCGTGTTTTTGTGTATGTCTTTAAATTCTTTTATGTATATTTGCAATCGAAAACAATCTTAAACCAATAATTAATATGAGATTAGACGGAAGACGCGAAAGCACAAATGTAGACGACCGCCGAGGTATGAGCGGTAAGACCAAGGCCGGATTGGGCATTGGAGGTATAATCATTGCAGCTTTGATTGCATGGATCAGCGGAGGAGACCCGTTCGCCGCTGTGGTGGACACGGTAAACCAGAATGGCGGATTGGGTTCTGTGATCGGAGGTAACACGGAAGTGGCTCAAGGACAACGTGAGTTTACGGAGGAAGAACAGCAGCTGGCTACGTTCTCGAAGCAGATTCTTGCGGGTACGGAGGACGTGTGGACTGAGGTGTTTAAGCAGAACAACTGGGGTGAGTATGAGTACCCCCGTATGGTGCTCTATACGGATGCCGTACAAACCGCTTGTGGAAATGGTTCGGCTCAGATGGGACCTTTCTATTGTTCAGGCGACCAGGCTCTCTACATCGACCTGTCGTTCTTCATGACGATGAAGCAGTCGTTGGGAGCAGATGGCGATTTTGCCTACGCTTACGTGATAGCGCACGAGGTAGGTCACCATGTGGAATACTTGAACGGAACACTGGGCAAGGCTCATCAGCAGATGGCGAAACTCAGCAAGGAGGACGCCAACAAGGTTTCTGTTCGTTTGGAGTTGCTTGCTGACTTCTACGCAGGTGTGTGGGCACACTATGACAACAAGATGTTCAACTCGTTGGAGGATGGTGATATCGAGGAAGCTATCCGCTGTGCACAGGTTATCGGTGATGACTATTTGCAGAAGAAAGCCCGTGGAGTTGTGGTGTCTGAAGAGTTCACTCATGGAACTTCCGCCCAGCGTTTGCGTTGGTTCAAACTGGGACTTCAGACGGGTGATGTCACAAGAGGCGACACATTCAGTCGAAGCGACAGCGAACTGTAGAGATTCCCTAACATCAAAAGAGCCTTACATTTTTGCGAATGTAAGGCCTTTTTTTTGACAATACGCTGTTTTTTATAAGAAAAAACAGGTAATTTGTCGGAAAAAAGTTGGAAGATGCTCTTTGTGTGAGATTTTTTTCATACCTTTGAATGCCGAAATGTGGCATTACATAAACGGGCGCGTTGGCTAACGGCTGACTTTGCCCCCCGAAAACGCTGATTAATAAACAAAATATAGATGAATTATCAATGGAACTACAAACCCTCAACACCTCAAGAAACGGAGAAGGCGCAAGAGCTGGCTGCTAAACTGAATATCAGCCCTGTTCTGTGTCAGCTGCTAATCAAGAGGGGCATCACCACCGAAGAAGAGGCGCGTAAGTTCTTCCGACCCCAATTGCACGACCTCTACGACCCATTCCTGATGCGGGATATGGACTTAGCCGTCGAACGTCTGAACGAGGCAATGGGTAAGAAGGAACGCATTTTGATTTACGGTGACTATGATGTGGACGGGTGTACGGCGGTTGCATTGGTTTATCGCTTTCTGCAACAGTACTATTCGAACCTCGATTACTACATCCCCGACAGGAATGACGAAGGATACGGTGTATCGAAGCAGGGAATAGATTATGCGTTTGAGACAGGGGTGAAGCTGGTTATCATTCTCGATTGCGGCATCAAGGCCGTTGAGGAGATAGCATACGCCAAGTCGAAAGGGATAGACTTTATAATCTGCGACCATCATGTGCCCGATGAGGTATTACCGCCTGCAGTGGCCATCCTCAATGCAAAGCGGAAAGACGCCACTTATCCTGATAAGAACCTGTCGGGGTGTGGCGTGGGATTTAAACTAGTTCAGGCATTTGCGCTGAGCAATGGTATTGCGTTCAGCAGTCTGTTACCTCTCTTAGACCTTGTGGTGGTGAGTATCGCTGCCGATATTGTGCCCATCGTAGGCGAGAACCGCATTCTTGCCTATCATGGTATGCGTCAGTTGAACACCAAACCAAGTACAGGTTTGAAAGCCATCCTCGATATCTGTGGCCTGACGGACCGCGATGTGGTGATGTCGGACATTATCTTCAAGATAGGTCCGCGCATCAATGCATCAGGACGCATGCAGAATGGCAAGGAGTCTGTTTCGCTGTTGATAGAACACGACCCTGAGACGGCGAAGAAGATGGCTGAGCAGATAGATCAGTACAACGAGGAGCGCAAGGAGTTGGACAAGCGGATGACGGTGGAGGCCAGCAATCTGGTGGCTAACATCAGTAGCAATGAAGACGAGAGTGCGATTGTCATCTACAATGAAGATTGGCACAAGGGCTTGATAGGTATCGTGGCTTCACGTCTGACGGAACTCTATTATCGTCCGGCTGTGGTGCTGACCAAGGCAGGCGATGAAATCGTGGGTTCTGCACGTAGTGTCGCTGGATTTGATGTTTATGCTGCCATCGAAAGTTGCAGAGATTTGTTGGTAAACTTTGGTGGACACACCTATGCTGCAGGTCTTTCGTTAAAAGAGGAAAACTTGGAGGAGTTCAAACAGAGGTTCCTGGCATATGTCACAGAGAACATCAACCCAGAACATATCAAGGCAACGCTGGAGGTGGATGCAGAAATCAACTTCAAGGAAATTACCCATAAGTTCTTCAACGACTTGAAGAAGTTTCGCCCGTTTGGCCCAGAGAACCCGAAACCTGTGTTCTGTACCCACCAAGTGTACGACTACGGCACTAGCAAGGTGGTAGGCAGAGAGCAAGAGCACATCAAACTTGAGCTGGTGGACAGCAAGTCGAGCAATGTGATGAACGGCATTGCATTCGGACAGAGTTCGGAGGCACGTTACATCAAGACGAAAGGTTCGTTCGACATTGTCTACACCATCGAGGAGAATACCCACAAGCGTGGTGAGGTGCAGTTGCAAATCGAAGACATCAGGGGAGGAAAAGGAGAAGCGTGATGACTTTTCGTGAGCTGTTGAAGGAACACTGGGGTTACGACTCGTTTCGTGGCATCCAAGAAGATATCATAAAAAGTATTGCTCAAGGCAAAGATACGTTAGGGCTGATGCCAACTGGTGGCGGAAAGTCCATCTGTTTCCAAGTGCCTACGTTGGCAATGGAAGGGCTGAACATCGTAGTGACGCCATTGATTTCGCTGATGAAAGACCAAGTGAGTCGTCTGCGCATGAATGGTATCAAGGCCGAAGCCGTGTATTCGGGCATGATGGCTGATGACGTTCGCAGGGCATACGACAATTGTATCTACGGCAGATATAAGTTCCTCTACATTTCGCCTGAGCGCCTCTGTTCGGAGATGTTCCGACAGAAACTGGCTCACATCCCTAAGATATGTATGATAACGGTGGACGAGGCACATTGTGTGTCCCAGTGGGGATATGACTTCCGCCCGTCCTACCTCAAGATAATTGAGGTGCGGCACCTCATTCCGTATCATGTGCCTGTATTGGCACTGACGGCAACAGCTACCCCAAAGGTTGTGGATGATATTCAGGATAAGTTGGAATTCAAGGAACACAACGTGTTCTCGATGAGTTTTGAGCGTAAGAACCTGGCTTATATTGTTCGTCAGACAGCCGACAAGACGGCAGAGATGTTGAACATCCTGCAGAAGATGTCACAAGGGAGTGCTATCGTTTACACACGTAGTCGCCGACTGACAAGCGAACTGGCGCAGTATTTGATAGCAAATGGCATTTCTGCCGACAATTATCATGCAGGATTGACAGATGCAGAGAAAGACCTGAGACACATCAATTGGGCAAAAGGAAGAAACCGTGTGATGGTAGCCACCAACGCCTTTGGAATGGGTATCGACAAGGCCGATGTGCGGTTGGTGATACATTACAATATGCCTGACTCCATCGAGTCGTATTTCCAGGAAGCTGGACGTGCTGGTAGAGACGGATTGAAGGCATACGCGGTGTTGCTGTATAACCCGTTGGACAAAGTACAGTTGCACAAACGTATCAGCGAGACCTATCCTGATCCTGAATATATCCGTCAGACGTATGAGGATGTGTGTCATTTTCTGCAAGTAGGAATGGGCGAGGCACGAGGTCGGACATTCGACTTCAGCATGGAGAAGTTCTGCAAATATTTCCGTCATTTTGCCAATACCGCCAACAATGCCCTGAGGTTACTGAATAATGCAGGATATATTGACTATGTGGAAGACAACGACTTCAAATCGAGGGTGCGCATCATACTCCGTAAGGACGAACTCTACATGCTGAATAGCAAAGAGGAGTTGGTAGATAAGGTTATTCAGGCGCTGCTTAGGAACTATACTGGCTTGTTTGCCGATTTCGAGTACATCGACGAGATGTATCTGTCGCATCTGACAGGCATAGACGTGGAGACCGTTTATAATGTGCTGAAAGACCTGAATCAGCGACGCATTATTGACTATATTCCACGCAGGAAGACGCCAACAGTGATGTTCCGCATAGGCAGAATCGCGAAAGAAGATATAGGATTGCCGCCGATGGTGTATGACGACCGCAAGGCAGATTTCGCACGACGCATTGACGAGATACTCAACTACGCTTCGAGTGATGAGCAATGCCGAAGTCAGCAACTGTTACAATATTTTGGCGAGGAAAACGCAAAAGAATGTGGATGTTGCGATGTCTGTCTACGCAGCAAGAAACAGAAAGGAAATGCAAAGGCAATCAAATCGTTGACGGATGAAATACAGCATGTGTTGGCAGATGGAGAGTGGCATACGATGAAGGAGTTGCTTGCCATCTCTGGAAACGCTGAAGATATCCGCGCACTTGTGCAGAATATGGTTACAGAAGAAGATGTGGTGGTGAAAGGAACGAAGATAAAACAGAAATAACAAACAAATAAGATATGGGATTTTTCAAGACATTATTTACAGGTAAGGAAGAATCAGAAGAAGATAAACAAGAGCAGCAGAAAAAGAACCAGTTCGATGTGTTTAAGTACGATGGTATTCAGGCACAGCGGATAGGAAAACTAGAGTATGCGCTGGAGTGCTTCAGACGTGCATTGGAGTTACGGGACGATATGGAAACTCGTCTCATCTATGCCAACGCACTGGTCAGCGCAAACGACCTTGAAGGTGCGATTGAGCAGTTAGAGAAAGTGCGTGAGACGGCTCCAGACAACAAAGAGGTGCTGCTCAATTTGGCAGAGCTATATTTCCAGACAGAACAATACGAGCAGATGGAAGACATTTGTAATGCGGCCCTTCAACTCGATGATTCAGAGCCGGCGACACATTATCAGTTGGCGAAGATGTACAAGGCTAAGGGTGATATGATTAGTGCTGTAGCACAATGTACATTAGCCATCTCGAAACTGGATGAGCCATTTGCTGAGGCTTATTACTTGAGAGCACAACTGCTGATGGAGATGCAGCAATATACAGAAGCAGAGGCGGATGTGGATGTCATCCTCCAACTCGATGAAGAGAACGATGAATATCTGATGCTGAAAGGCGAATGTTGTGAGGCGTTGCAGAAACCCGAAGAAGCAAAGGAATGTTATACGAAGGTGAAAACCATCAATCCATACGTCACTAACGCTTATCTTCGTTTAGGTGCTATCCTGATGGCAGAAGGAAAGAAAGACGAGGCTGCAAAGATTGTGGAAGAAGGTCTCCAACTGGCTCCTGAGGAGCTGAAGAATGTGAATGGTGAATACAGTAATGTGGAGCAAGAGATGCATGATGCTTACAAGGCAATGGATCCTCTGGGCTTCAACGTGGGCATCTAAAAGTATGATTAAGGCAATATTAATAAAACAAACATAAAATGGAAACAGTATTAAGTGGAATGCGCCCAACGGGCAACCTACATTTAGGAAACTACTACGGAGCAGCTCGCAGCTTCGTGAAGATGCAAGATGAATATAATTGTTTTTTCTTTATAGCCGACTGGCATTCACTCACCACACACCCCAAACCAGAGGACATACAGCGTAGTGCACGTACCATCCTTGCAGAATATCTGGCATGTGGCATCGATCCGGAGAAGGCTACGATATATATTCAAAGCGATGTGCCAGAAACCATTGAACTTTATCTCTATTTCAATATGAACTGCTATCTGGGTGAGTTGGAACGTGTGACGACCTTCAAGGAGAAAGCACGTCAGCAACCCGATAACGTGAACGCAGGCCTGTTGACTTATCCTACCTTGATGGCAGCCGACATCCTTCAGCATCGTGCGGCAAAGGTGCCTGTTGGTAAGGATCAGGAGCAGAATATGGAGATGGCGCGTAAGTGTGCCCGCCGTTTTAATAATATATATGGTGTAGAATTCTTCCCGGAGCCACAGAATTTCTACTTTGGCGACCACGCTATCAAGATCCCTGGATTGGACGGTTCGGGCAAGATGGGTAAGAGCAACGGCAACTGCATCTATCTCTATGAGGACGAGAAGTCTATCCGCAAGAAAGTGATGCGTGCAGTTACTGACAATGGTCCTGAGGCTCCCAACAGCGAGAAGCCGGAAGTAATTCAGAACCTCTTCACGTTGATGGAGATCGCATCGTCGAAAGATACTTACGACTATTTCAATGAGAAATGGAACGACTGCTCCATCCGTTATGGCGATATGAAGAAGCAGTTGGCTGAAGACCTCGTCAATACGTTGGCTCCTATCCGTGAGCGCATCATAGAGTTTTCATCCGATCAGGACAAACTCGACAAGATTGCACGAATGGGTGCAGAGAAAGCACGCGAGAGTGCAAGCGCAACTCTGCGTGAAGTTCGTAAGATTATCGGCTTCAAAGTATATTAAGGAAAAAATGCAGGCATCCGCCGCTGATTAGTTGCCTTTTGATTCCCAGAAGGAAAGATACTGACGGGCAACTTTCAAGTAGTCGTGATGCTTCCTGACATACTCGACACTTTGTCGTTTCAATTCAGGAATACGTTCGGGGTGGAGCACAAGTTGTTCCACCTCTTTGTATACACTTTCGTAGCTAGGCTCTACGTTGATAATCGGACGTAGTTCCGTTTCGTTGATGATTTCATAGTTTTCAGGTTCGCCCCCTCCAATACAGATAATACCTTTCGACATCGCCAATAGTGGGTTCATCGAGGGAGTATATGAATACAGTTGATCGAGAATGGCATCGCTGCCGTTAATCATCTGCTGATATTGTGCAAATGGAACAGATTCTGCTTTGATAAGTTCCATCTTGTCAGGATACTTCGCCAGCACATCTTGGGCGGCTTTCAACATGATATCTGTTCCCTTATAGACAGAACGGCTGCGATTGATGCCGATAAAGATACGCACTTTCGATGGAACTTCTCCAGATAGCCGTACATCCTTTGGACAGCGGACGGGGAAGGGTATGAAAGTGGTTTTCTTTGGTAACGTAGGGTGGTAGCAGGCCCAATATTCGTAGAGACCGGTGATGATGCCGTCGCATGTCTCTGCGATATATTTGTTGAGCCGTTCCTTGGTGGTTCCTATCCAGTCCTTCTGCTCTTTCAACGATTCAGCATCCGTGCGTACCTTGTCTCCAAAATTGAAATCGCTGTATCTAAGCGGCTTTTTCACGCTGCAATAATACACCCAATACCAATCCATTCCGAAAGCTCCGAGGAAAACCTTCTTGTTGTGCTTGCGCAGATAGTCATAGAAATAGAATAGGCGTTCGGCTTTCAATTCAAAGAACATTGGATTGATTAATTGTACGACATCATATCCTTTCATCTGAGGCAACAGCCGATAGAGCCTACCCAGTAGGCGCAATCCTCCTAATCGTCCTTCAGGTCGAGACACATCAATATCGCGAGGATAATTCTTCCAAAAATCCCCATTCGACATCACCGTAACCTGATGCCCCAAGCTACGAAGTCCTTCTGCCAGTGTGGCGTGTACATTACTATATTCTCCTACGAGTAGTACTTTCATCGTTCTTTCTTCATTAAGGGTATCGTCAATAGCAGGAGCCTGCGACCTAATGCGCTGTTGGTCATACGACGGAACCAAGTGTATTTGGTGGTGTAATTCTTATCAGGCAATGGGAACAATCCTTCGTTATGCAGTCTTTCGATTTCCTTCGTCAACTCTTTCATCGAACCAACCATACGAATATGATTGTAGATATAATCCATTGTCAATTGGGCAACACGACGTTGGAGAGCCTGTTTCTGATGAGTGTCAGTAAGGCCGTTGGCTGTCGCATTGAGTCGTGATATGACGTTTCGTGTATCTTGAAGCCTTTTAACATGTCGCTCTGTCTGTTGGATTGCCGATGCCTCATGTCGGCGATAGAAATATGCATTCGCATTAGTCACGAGTACGGATGGTGTTTGAAGCAGTAATCGTGCAGTGAACTCTTCGTCTTCTCCATACGCAGTATCAGTATTGAAAAGTAGGTTGTCTAACAATGCTCGCTTAAATAATAAACAACAGACAGTTCCTCGAATGTTTCGATTTGCCATCAGTCGCACGCCAGAAAGCGGTCCTTCTGTTGAATATACTCTTTGGTTTTGAACCATTGTGCAGAAATCGAAGACAATCATGTCTGCGCTCTCCTGTTTCAACTGTTCCAGGCAGTAAAGATATGGCGATTTGATGAGCTTGTCGTCAGCATCGATGAATTGAATATATTTACCTGTAGCCATCTCCAACCCCAAGTTGCGGGCCGAACTGACTCCTTCATTCTCCTTGCGTATGTATCGTATTTTGTTCGCGTATTGGGAGAGACTCACTTTAGGGCTTACATCCGAACCGTCATCCACTACAATGATTTCATACTCATCGGCTTGCAGCGAAAGAGCTAAGATGCTTTCGATGCATTCATGCAACATATCCAGTGGTACGTTGTAGTAAGGGATAATGAAACTGATGCCGCCTGTCTTCATAGCCATTGTTTGAGTTTGCAGAGCACGTTGAGGCCCAATGTGTTGAGGATGAAAATCTTAATGCGCTCATGAGTGGTTCTTGCCACATCTGTTGAGAGGCGGCGAGAGGGTAGGATGGGGGCTGTCATGCATCGTTTGCAGACATCCAATTGGATATTCAACACGTGCATGTAATACAAGGCGACATCCTCGTTTTGCCAGGAAATATTCAACGTCTTGGCTGCTTCCATCTGTGCATCGAGCAATTGCTTGAGATCATCTCCAGAGGCTTTTACGGTGATTCCTTCGTTGTTCCAGCAGTAGTAGTACATCCCTTTGGCGATGGTCATGACGACAGGTTCGCGCTTGAGAATCTGCGGCAATGTCCATACGTCTTCAAATTTATAGCCTTTGGGAAACTCGGTTCCAAAAAACAGATAACGGCGGAATACCTTGTTGCAAGCGTATGAATGTGCATAAGCCTGCCCGTCGAGCCAATAGGTGTGGGAGTCGGGATAGATGGTATTGTCGAACCTGAGTTCCTGCTCACTGGCATGTCCGGCATGTACCATTATAGGATATTCTATGATTTCCACATCTTCTTCTTCGCTGGCCATTTTCATCACATGCTCGTAGGTGTCTTGTCGGATATAGTCATCGCTGTCAACAAAAGTCACAAACTCACCCTCTGCCACTTTCAACCCAGCATTGCGGGCATCGCTCAGACCTCCGTTTGCCTTGTGAATCACACGAATCCGACGATCCTTCTCCGCATATTCGTCACAAATGATGCCACACTTATCGGGCGAACCGTCGTCAACCAGTATCAGTTCCCAGTCAAAAAACGACTGCGACACGATGCTGTCGATACACCTTCGAAGTGTGTCCGCGACACGATAAACGGGAACGATGATAGATAGTTTCATGGTGCAAAGATACAAAAAAGTTTAATAGTTTAATAGTTTAGTAGTTTAAAAGTTAAGAAAAAAGTAAATGGTAAATGGTTAAATGCCAAATATTTTGTAACTTTGCACGCAAAATCGTAAATAAAAGTAAATATAATAATAATGACAGCAAAAGAAATACGTGAATCGTATAAGCAGTTTTTCGAGTCGAAGGAGCATCTGATTGTGCCTTCTGCTCCGATGGTAGTGAAAGACGACCCTACGCTGATGTTTACCAACGCAGGTATGAACCAATTTAAGGATATTATCCTTGGTAATGTGCAACCAAAGTGCCGTCGCATGGCCGACTCTCAGAAGTGTCTGCGTGTCAGCGGAAAGCACAACGACCTTGAAGAGGTGGGACACGATACTTACCACCACACCATGTTTGAGATGTTGGGTAACTGGTCGTTTGGCGACTATTTCAAGAAGGAAGCCATCAGTTGGGCGTGGGAGTATATCGTCGATGTACTTAAAATCAATCCTGCCGACCTCTACGCTACCGTCTTTGAGGGTTCGCCCGAAGAAGGACTGGAGCGTGACAATGAGGCAGCAGCCATCTGGGAGCAGTTCTTGCCAAAAGACCATATCATCAATGGTAATAAGCACGATAATTTCTGGGAAATGGGCGACACAGGCCCTTGTGGACCTTGTTCAGAGCTTCATGTCGATTCCCGTTCAGCTGAGGAAAAAGCACAAATTCCTGGTCGTGAGCTGGTGAACAAGGACCATCCGCAGGTTATCGAAATATGGAACCTCGTGTTCATGCAGTACAACCGCAAGGCTGATGGCTCACTCGAACCGCTGCCTGCAAAGGTAATCGATACGGGTATGGGATTCGAACGTTTGGTTCGTACCCTCCAAGGAAAGACGTCCAACTACGATACAGATGTGTTCCAGCCAATTATCAAGGTCATTGGCGATATGGCGGGTAAGCAATACGGACAAGATGAAAAGACCGATGTGGCTATGCGTGTGGTAGCTGACCACCTGCGTGCCATCGCATTCTCTATCGCTGACGGACAGCTGCCAAGCAATGCAAAGGCAGGTTATGTCATCCGCCGTATTCTCCGTCGTGCCGTTCGTTACGGCTATACGTTCCTCGACCAGAAAGAGGCGTTCATCTACAAACTTGTGCCAACGCTGATTGCAGAGATGGGCGAGGCATTCCCTGAGATTGCTGCCCAGAAAGAACTCATCATGAAGGTGATGAAGGAAGAAGAAGATTCGTTCCTGCGTACGCTGGCTAATGGTATCAAGCTGCTCACCGACGTGATGGACGAGGTGAAGGCTGCAGGCAAAAGTGTTATCCCTGGCGAAGAGGCATTCAAGTTGTTCGATACCTTCGGATTCCCACTCGACCTCACTGAACTGATCTGTCGCGAGAACGATATGACAGTCGATGAGGAAGGCTTCAATGTTGAGATGCAGAAGCAGAAAGAACGTGCCCGCAATGCCGCTCAGGTCGAGATGGGTGACTGGACAGTCTTGAGCGAAGGTGAGAGCGAATTTACAGGTTACGATTACACAGAATACACATGTCATATCCTCAAGTATCGTGAGGTGAAGCAGAAGAAAGGTGTCGTTTACGAGGTTGTGCTTGACCAAACTCCGTTCTATGCCGAGATGGGTGGTGAAGTAGGCGATACTGGTGTGCTCGTCAATGAGAACGAAACCATCAATGTGGTGGACACAAAGAAAGAGAATGGTCAATCTATCCATATCGTTGATAAACTTCCACAGGATGCTACGGCTGAGTTTATGGCTTGTGTCGATGTAGAGCGTCGTCGTGCCATCGAGGCCAATCACACTTGTACCCACTTGCTCGATGAGGCTCTGCGTCAGGTACTTGGTACCCATGTCGAGCAGAAGGGTTCACTTGTCACTGCCGATTCTCTCCGCTTCGACTTCTCACACTTCGAGAAAGTCACTTCCGAGCAGTTGCGCGAGGTGGAGCATATCGTCAATGAAAAGATTCGTGCCAACATTCCACTTGAGGAGTTCCGCGACACACCAATCGAGGAAGCCAAGAAACTGGGTGCCATCGCTCTCTTTGGTGAGAAGTATGGTGACAAGGTTCGTGTTGTGAAGTTCGGCTCAAGTGTTGAGTTCTGTGGTGGATGTCATGCTCAGGCAACAGGACAGTTGGGTATGGTTCGTATCATTTCCGAGAGCAGCATCGCAGCAGGCGTACGTCGTATTGAGGCCATCACAGGTAAGAAGGTGGAGGAGATGCTCGACAAGGCTCAGGACTTTATCGCCGACCTTCGTGGTTTGCTCAACAATGCGCCTGACCTCATGTCGACGATTCAGAAGGCCATTGCCGACAACAAGGAACTGCAGGCACAGGTTGATGAGTTCAAGGCACAGAAGGCGCAGGAGTTCAAGAAGTCGCTCATCGAACAGGCAAAGACTGTTAATGGTGTAAAGGTAATCAAAGGTATACTTCCTCTCGAACCGCAGAACGTAAAGGATATGGTATTCCAACTCCGCACCCAGTTCCCCGAGCAGATGCTCGTGGTCATCGCATGTGCTTCTGCTGGCAAACCTACCCTCACAGTAGGCCTCTCTGACGACCTTGTGAAGGAAGGCAAGAACGCAGGTCAATTGGTTCGTGAAGCAGCCAAACTCATGCAGGGTGGTGGTGGCGGACAGCCCCATTTCGCAACCGCAGGAGGTAAGAACCCCGACGGCATGAAAGCCGCAGTAGATAAAGTCATCGAATTAGCAAACCTCTAACAATAAAGCAATGAAAACAAGAAACCTTTTTACAATTCTTCTGCTTGTCTGCATACCATTTGTAGCACAGGCACAGAAACCCGATAAGAACTTCCATATCTTCCTCTGCTTCGGGCAGTCGAACATGGAAGCTGGTGCACGTCCTGCCGAACAGGACAGAGACTTCAACGACCCACGGTTCCAGTTCCTTGCAGCGGTCAACATGCCTCGCTACCAACGCGAGATGGGCCATTGGTACACAGCCATTCCACCTATCTGTCGCGAGGGCAACAACATGGGACCTGTCGATTTCTTCGGTCGTAAGATGATTGAGAGTATCGACGACAAGTACCGCATCGGCGTCATCAACGTGTCTGTGGCTGGTGCAAAGATGGAACTCTGGGACAAGGACGACTACAAGGAATACATCGATAATGAGCGCGACTGGATGAAGGCTATCGTCAACCAGTACGACGGCAACCCCTACCAGCGACTTGTCGATATGGCACGCATCGCACAGAAGGACGGAGTCATCAAGGGCATCCTCATCCATCAGGGTGAATCGAACTCCGACGACCAGAAGTGGCCAGAGCGTGTGAAGAAGATTTACAACGACCTCTGCAAGGACCTTGGCCTCAATCCTAAGGACGTACCTCTCCTTGCTGGCGAATTGAAGCATCAGGAACAGGGTGGTGTGTGCTGGCGATTCAACGTCGATATCCTGCCCAACCTGCCCAAGACGTTGCCTAACTCATACATCATCTCTGCGAAGGACTGCGAGAGCACAGGCGACCAGTTCCACTTCAGTACCGAAGGTATGCGTACCCTCGGCTACCGCTATGCCGATCAGATGCTGAAACTGCATAAATACAAACTCCGCAAACGATAAATTACAACCTCGATTTACACTATTCAGAATGAAAAAAAAATTCAGTTTTTCCATTATTCCATTGTTCCTGGCGGTCATACTGACAGGTTGTAACTCTGCTGCCGACAATATTGAACAGCAGATAGACGAATTCTACAACAAGATGTCGCAGCCAGAGCGCATTGCTCAGTTGAGGAGTATGTATATGGACGACCTCTTCGACGAACAAGGGCAGTTGGATACAGCTAAGTGTCGTGAATTGATACCCAATGGTATTGGCCATTTCTCGCAGTTTTGTTTGCAACAGCCACGCAACCCGAATGAGTTGCGCAATCGTGCGGCTGCCATTCAGGATTGGCTGATGCATCACACCCCCAACGGTATTCCTGCACTTCTGCACGAAGAGGTGCTGTCGGGTGTGAACACATTGGGTGCGACCATCTATCCGCAGCAGATAGGGCAGGCTTGTTCGTTCAATACCGAACTGGCCGAACTGAAGACACGTCAGACGAGCACCTTGATGCGTAAGTTGGGTGGTGTGTTGGCCCTCTCTCCTATGGTCGATGTGTGTCGCACGCCTTCGTTCAACCGTCTGGAGGAGTCCTATGGTGAGGATGGCTACCTCTCAGCCGCGATGGGTGTGGCTTTCGTCAAAGGCTTGCAGCAGGGCGACCTCAGAAAGGGAGTGGGTGCCTGTTCGAAACACTACCTTGGTTATGGAGGTGGTGGCGATGCCGACGAGAAGGAACTGATGGAAGAGATTCTGTTTCCCCATGAGGCAATGATTCGTTTGGCAGGCAGTAAAGTGGTGATGCCCGGTTATCACGAGGTGCACGGTACGCAATGTGTGGCCAACAGCGAGATTCTGCAGGATATCCTGCGCGACTATGTGGGTTTCGACGGAATGGTAGTAAGCGACTATACTGCCATCGACCAGTTGCCAGGCTTGGCGACTGTGGCACAAAAGGCGGCAGCAGCCATCAACGCAGGCAATGATGTGGATTTCCCTCATGGAGCCAACTACATGTATCTGCAAGAGGCCATCGACCAAGGATTGGTGGCGCCAGAGGTGTTGGAGCGTGCCGTGAAAAATGTGTTGCGGCAGAAGTTCCGTGCAGGTCTCTTCGACAAGGATGCCTATCTCTACAGCACGGAGCCGATTGTGCTCGACACGCCTGAGGAACGTCAGACAGCATACGACATTGCAACACAGTCGGTTGTGCTGCTCGAGAACAATGGCGTCCTTCCTCTTTCCTCAGTCAACGTCCTCCTTACAGGCCCTAATGCCAATTCCATCTGGGCCATGTGTGGCGACTATTCCTATCCCGCGATGTCATATTTCTGGAAGAGGGTGGAAGATGTTGCTGAGCACGACCAACCGCATGTGGTCAAACTCCTGGAAGGTATGACTCGTCGCAAGCCCGAGGGCGTGAACCTCATGTATTCACGTGGATGCGACTGGACAGAGGAAATCGAAACCGACTTCAAGAAAAACGGCGATGTGCGAGCTTGGGAATATGAGATTCTGCATCGTAAGGTGGATTCAGGCGAGAAAGCCGACCGTCAGGAAGCACTCGCGATGGCGGCTCAGGCCGATGTAATCATTGCTGCAGTAGGCGAGAACGTGATGCTGTGTGGCGAGAACCGCGACCGTCAGGGGCTGCGACTGCCTGGCAGTCAGGAACAGTTTGTTGAGGAACTGATTGCGACGGGCAAACCCGTTGTGCTTGTGATGTTCGGCGGTAGGGCACAAGTCGTTTCGGGACTTGCCGAGCGTTGTGCAGCTGTCATCCAGGCTTGGTATCCAGGCGAGGAGGGAGGCAACGCTGTGGCTGATATCCTTTATGGTAAGGTGTCTCCATCAGCGAAACTATCTGTTAGCTATCCCAATACCGAAGTTTATGAACCTTTGTGCTACAACAATCCATCTCCACTTGCAGTGCATCCGTCACTCAAGGCCGCAGGCTCAATCCTTGCCACTCCTAACACCCAATGGCCCTTTGGTTATGGTTTGAGTTACACGACGTTCTATTACAGTAACCTGCAGATTGCCAAAGAAGCATCAACGTCCGATGAAAGTATCAACCTTTCGTTCGAGGTGGAGAACACAGGCAAGGTAGCTGCCGATGAAATAGCACAGATCTACATCTCATCTACGAAAGACGACCAGCCCATTCGTCACATCCAGTTGCAAGGATTTGCTCGCATTCCATTGCAACCAGGTGAACGCAAGACCGTCCGTGTGAAACTCTATGTAGAGCAGTTCGGTTACTACAGCAACACGGGACAGCGTCAGTGGAACATCGCTCCAGGCACTTATACCGTGAAGGTCGGTGCCTCGTCGGCAGACATCAAGCTGTCGGAGAATGTGACGCTGAAGGGCACTCCTGTCAGCAAACCATTGCGTGAGTTCTACTTCTCCGAATCCATGGTGGAATTATCGGACGGTACATCGGTGAATAAGAAGTAGTGCATCGAAATAATACCTTGCAAGTACGTTCCTGATGTTTGTACAATAAATTGTTTTTCTCCGTAGTTATGGCGTTTTTCTCCCCGCCTGGGGAACAATTTTTACCTAACTACGCCGTAAATTCCGCTGAATACTTACGGTTATATTGTGGTGGCCTCTCGCTCTGAGCGATACGGCTCGTTGATAAGAGTATCTCTCCCCTAAGGGAAAATTTTGTTACCCCTAGGGGCTGCAAAAATCACGCTTGATTTTCATGACACAAAGATACAACATTGAGAGTGCGGTCTACGAATTTTTTACCAACTTTTTTTCGAGAAAATGAAAAAAAATCCGTAGTCATTTTCAGTCATAGTCAAAGTAGTCAAACTCGTTTTCAGAATCCAAAAAACTGCCACTATAGAATATAATAATAAAATATATTTTATTATTATATTCTATAGTGAGTCCAAGTCCATGTTCCAGAATTGAGTTTGACTACTTTGACTATGACTACTTTGACTATCACATCCTGTCTTTTCCCGATGAAATGGGGCAAAATCGGCGAATGTTATGGGTGCCTCATATTTTTTTTGAAACTTTTTTGCATTTTTCACTTGACATTTCCTACCCTTTTGCGTTATATATATAAGGAAATCATGTGGTTTCTTGGCTCAAATCATTGGAAATATGATATATAATGTGTAAATTTGCATACGAAATCTCTTAAATTCTATAGGAATATGAAACAGTTATTCGTAATTATTTGTCTGCTGCTGGCACAGACAGCTTTCGCTCAGCGATTTGACTTGCAGATGTATAAGCCTGACCATGCCATCCAAGAGGAGGTAAACGAATGGCGGAACCGCGACATCTGGGGTGGATATATGATGGGTTATCTGTGGCAAGATAAAAGTATTGAGAGACCATACCTGTCATTGATACGAGAAGCCGACCGATACCTGCTTCGTGTGGATATGAGTAGCAACGATGGTGTATATGTGACTGATATTGCCCAACATCAAATCGCCCAGTTCGAGGATGCTGAAGGTAATACCGTCTCGCTGCAGTGTGACCCATTGACGCCTGTTGTTGTGACTGGAATGGGAAGAACGATAAGCAACGCTTCTCCTGTCATCGGATCTACATGGTATAGTGACAGTAGGGGTGGCACCGCAGGCATATCGGCTCCTCGGATGAATATGGTGAGATACTCAACCATCCTGTCGTATGTGATTCCCGACCTCGAGGAATTCTCTCGTCATCAGTTTGTGAAGGTCAGTATGTGTGACGGAGGCATTGAGTATGACCTGAGAGAGGGAGGCTCGAAAGTTGTCAAAAAGTTCAATAAGCAGTTGCAAAAGGCAGTTAAGCATGTTGCCAAACTCAAAAAGCCATCAAAGATAAGAATCGAAGAAGGATGGGCTGTGCCTGGCTTTAGTAATTCTGCACCTGGTATGCCTGGTTATGGCATCTAATCGGCAGTTTCTTCTTTTGGCCAATTGACGAGATACACATTGTCGGTGGCACGGGTGAAGGCAGTGTAGAGCCATCGGTAGTAGTCTGTGCCCATCATTTCGGGCGTGACGTACCCTTGGTCGATGAACACTTGCGACCACTGTCCGCCTTGCGCCTTATGGCAGGTGACGGCATAGGCATACTTGATTTGCAGGGCATTGAGGTAGGGGTCTTCCTTCATCTTACGCATACGTTCCTTTTTAGTCGGTATATCGGCATAGTCTTCCAGCACGCGGTTCCAAAGCTGCTCGCTCATTTCATGTGGCAGGGCAGGTGCCTCGGTGTGGAGCGTATCGAGCAGGACGGTGGCGGTGAGTTCCATGTCGTCGTAGTCGGGAAACCGCAGTTCGCAGTCGGCAAAACGGAAGCCATATAGTTCGCGTTCATTGCGTACTCGGAGCACCTGGGCAATGTCGCCGTTGGCGATGAAAGAAAGAGACGAGGCCCCCTCTGACTCCCCTGAATGGGGGAGAACATCGACTTTCCAATAATAGTTGTTTTTTACAATCATGATGAGGTCGCCTGAAGCCAGTTCTTCTTCACGGTCGAGAATCTGATTGCGGATGCCCATGTTGTAGATGTGTGCCCGCTTGTTGGAGCGGCATACCACGATGGTGTCGTCGATGCCGTAGCGGTGATAGCAGTTGGCGATTTCCTCAACAAGTTCGGAGCCAGAGATGTTGCGTACATCTTTTTCCCATTGAACCTTGAAACCCGAACCTTGCCCGCTCTGGCTGATAATGCCACGTAGTTGCGTTGCATTCTGCAGGATGCCGGAAAGGTCGCGCTGGCGAACCACTTGGGTGAGTGTCTGGCAGACGACGTGAAGGCCATAGCTTCGAAGCACGTCGGGCTGGAGGGCAGGGCTGTGGACGTTGCCCACGGGTGGCAGCTGGGCAGTATCGCCCATGAGGATAAGGCGACAGCCAGGAGCGGAATATACGAACTGGATGAGGTCGTCGAGCAGCCGTCCTGTTCCATAGATGGTATTGGTGGGGTCGTTGGAAATCATCGATGCTTCATCGACGATAAACAGCGCATTGTTCATGGCATTGAAGCCCATAGAGAAAACGGTGTCGTCGTCGATGGATTTCTGGCGATAGATGCGCTTATGAATGGTGAACGCTTCGTGACCCGAATAGAGCGAAAACACCTTGGCGGCACGACCTGTCGGCGCCATGAGCACGCAGCGGCGTTCGAGCTGTTCCATCGTTCGTACCAACGCAGAAACGAGCGATGTTTTGCCTGTTCCGGCATAACCGCGAAGGATGAAAACCGATTGGTCATCACCGGCTTCCTTCCCAATGATAAATTCCGCCAATGATTCGATGACTTCTTGCTGTTGAGAAGTCGGATTATGACCGAAATTATTTAAAATTAGCTCCTTAAAGTAGTCAAATATCATCGTATTTTGCAAAAAAATGATGCTTTATTGTTCGTAATTCATTTTAATTCATTATTTTTGTGCCACGAATATACAAAAAAATTAAATATCACGAACATTATGTTGAAAAAAAGTTTCATTTGCTTGCTTATTTTAGCAGCTTTAGGTCTCGTAGGTGCATGTTTCATGAGCATTTATACAGACATTGCTTTCGACGAGGAGAAGTCGGAGAGAGAACAAGTGGTCATTGCACGTCTCATGCAGATTCGCGATGCAGAGGAAGAATTCCGTAAAGGTCACGGAGGTGAATTCTGTGGAACCATCGACTCGTTGGTAGATTTCGTTAAGAATGGTCGCGCCGTTGTCAAGGTTGACGAAGACGTATGGACAGACGAATTGGCTGAGAGCTTTGAATCAAAGCGTGCTGCCATCGACGCTGGTAAGTTCCGCAGCGATACCGTTTGGCAGTCGGCAGCTGAGAAACTGGGTATCAGTAATCCTGACTCTCTGAAGTATGTGCCAATAGGTAAATCAGGTGCTACCTTCCAGCTCCGCAAGCATGAGGCATTCAACCTCAAGTCGAACGAATTCGACAAGGTGTGTGAAGTACGTGCAGCACTCGATGACTATCTCGATGGTATGAGCGCCAAGAAGATTCGCCTGCTGAAGCAAGACCTGAAGAAACGCGGAAAGAACCGTGCTGACCTCTTCGAGGACAATGCGGACGACTATGAAGGTGAATGGTACGGACTTCGTATCGGCGACCTCAAGGACCCACAGAACAAGATGTCGGGTAACTGGGAGTAAACCATGCGCGTAGTAGCAGGTAAATACAAAGGAAAACGGTGGGACGTGCCTCATACATTCAAGGCACGTCCCACTACTGATTTTGCCAAGGAGGGACTGTTCAATATCCTCCATAATGTGTATGTGGACTTCGATGCTCACCCTTCGGCACTCGACCTGTTCTGCGGAACGGGTAGCATCTCGCTCGAATTGCTCTCGCGTGGCTGTAGCCCTGTTGTCTCGGTAGAGAAGGACTTCAAGCACCATCAGTATATCCGCCGCATCTGTGCCGAATTGAAAGACCCGAACTGGCGTCCTGTGATGGCTGATGTGTTTAAATTTCTGAAAGGGCATGCTGCAACCT
Source organism: Bacteroidaceae bacterium (assembly GCA_017615245.1). Lineage (GTDB taxonomy): Bacteria > Bacteroidota > Bacteroidia > Bacteroidales > Bacteroidaceae > Colivivens. Next base: position 29,356 of record JAGAAL010000004.1, on the reverse strand, counting down.
ACGACCTTATCTTTGCCGACCCACCATACGCCTTGGAAAACCTGAAGGAGATTCCCGACCTTATCTTTCAGCCGGAACATCCGCTGCTCAATCCTGAAGGAATCTTCGTCCTCGAACACGGCCGCAATTACGACTTCTCATCGCATCCACACTATGTGGAGCATCGCAATTACGGCTCGGTGAACTTCACATTTTTTAGTCTTTAGACTTCCTGTTCCCTTCCCTTGAGGGAGGGGTTAGGGGTAGGCTTGTCTTTAGCGCCATCCGCCGCCCCAACCGCCTCGGCCACCTCCGGCAGAGCGTTCGTCGTCGGTTCCCATCACGTTCTTACCTCCGAAGATGCTGAACTTGTAGACAACGCGAATCATACCATATTGATAGATGGCGTTGTAGCGTGAGTCGCTACGCATCAGGGCACTGATGTTGCGGCTGATATTGGTTTGCTGACCCAGGATATCGTTCACTTCCAACATCACAGTGAGGGCATTACCTTGCAGGAACGAGTGAGAAATTTGGGCATTCCACAGCAATTCATTGGTATTCATCTCACGCTGTGCATAACCGCGACGGCTGCTCATGCCGATATCGGTATTGATGGCGATTCCCCAAGGACTGGTCCATTCGAATTCCGCACCATACGAGAAATCGTAGGTTTTCTGGTTGGTCATCGTGTTCATGTTGTTCTTCGAATTCCTGTAGTCAAGGTTTCCGTTGAGGGCAATGTTGACTTGCTCGGTACGATAGGACAACTCGATTTCAGGATTGAGGCTGAACGACTTGGTGATTGACTTGATGTCTGTATTGTCGTTTGTATTTGATGCGTTGTTATAGAATCCTACGTTATGTGAATAGTTCCCTCCAAGATCAATGTCGAGATTGAATGCCTTTTCCTTACCCAGACCTGTGTTGAATCCGATTCCTCCACCTCCGTTCCAGTTGCCGTTGATGTTCATAGGCATGGTGGTGCGCACACCATTCGAATCGTAGGTAATCTTGTTGTCGATGCTATTGCGAGTCGTATTAAACCACAGCCACGAATAGATGCCACGCTGGAGGTCAGCGTTATAGGTGTTAAAGTTGGCATTGATGTTATGTGAGAACGATGGCTTCAGCCCTGGATTTCCCTTCGTAATGTTGAGTGGGTTAGAGTCGTCCTTGATATCAAGCAGGCTGGTCATGCTCGGTTGGCGTGTACGTCCGTTATATCGTATATTCAGGTTTGTCTGTTTGTTGAAGTTCCAGCGCAAGTTGATACGTGGTGCGATATTGAAGACGCTGCGAGTGACCTCCGGATACTCATAGCCAAGATAACGGTAATCCAACTTGCTGCGTTGAGGGAGCATGTCGACGCCTACGCTGAAATTGTACTCGTCACGCACTTTACGGAAACTGAGGCTGATGGTCTGGTTGTAGTTGCGATACTCGGAGTACTGGCTGAGCGCCGTTGTGTCGCGCAGCATATAACCCGTTTCTTCCATAAACCGCAACACGGCATCGATGTTGTAGCGATTGGCTGACAGACTTTGTGAGAGGTTCTGGTATGCCTGCGAGTCGTAGATCTGTGCCCGACGGTCGTTCTTGCTGTAGTTATACTGGTACTGGTAGCTGAACTGCAAATAAGTTCGGTCGGCAATCGGCTCGCTATAGGTAATCTGTGCGCTGATGTCGTGGTTGTTGGCAGGAGTGTTGTAGTAGCGGTTGTTCTGCTGGTTCGTACCTAATGAGTTGTAGGTAATGTTGGCAGCCGAGAGTTGCTTGCTCTTACTTTCGCTGAATCCTCCAGCTACACGCAACGTGATGTTACGTCCTCTGTTGTTGAACTTACGGTTGAACTGAATGTTTCCATTGAAATTTGTGTTGGTGCTATACGACTGACCGCGATTGGTGTTGGTATTGACCACGATACCCATCAGATTGTTGAGAATCGTGTTGGCAGGATCGAGGGCAGCACCTTCCGATACGAGGGCAATCTGGTCGTTATAGTTGAGTGCCTCATTGGTGTAGAGGTTAGGATCGTCGTCGTAGGAGCCCGAGAGGCTGTTTGTCATGCCGCGGTTGCGTGAATAGTTGAAGTTAGGACGGAATATGATGTTGGTCATCGTGTCGGGTTTCCATTCGAATCGGAAGTTACTGAACACGCGACCATTGCTTGACAGACTTTTGCTGAAACTCTCACCGAACTTACCTTTTGTAGCGTTGAAACTTTCTGTAGATGAGGTGTTCTCGTTGTCGTTGCCGTCATATCGATAGCGGATGCTACCACCAGTCTCCAACTTGGGTTTTGCGGTTGCGTAGTTGGCACCTATCTCCTTGCTCGTACGGAGTCCTCCACCCCAGCCGCCCCAGCGACCGCCACCACCGCCAAAACCTTGGTCGGCTACGTTGTTGGCACTTCCAAGCAAGGTGGCTTGGAAATCATCGTTAAAGCGGTTGATATTGAAGCGTTCGGCATAGCGGTCCTTTGTTCCTACACCCAGATTGATGTTGCCAAACCAACCGTTCTTCATGCCCTTCTTGACCGTGAGGTCGAGTACCGTTTCCTCTTCGCCGTCCTCAATACCTGTCACTCGAGCCAGATCGCTCTTCCTTTCGTAAGTCTTGAGTTTATCAATCATTTCGGTAGGGATATTCTTCATGGCAACCGACTTGTCGTTGAGGAAGAATTCTTTGCCGTCAACCAATATTTTGCTGACAGTCTTTCCGTTGATGGTGATATTTCCTTCGCTATCGACCTTGGCACCAGGCAGCTGCTTGACCAATGCTTCCAAGGTAGAGCCTTCTGGCACACGATAGGCGGCTGCGTTGTAGACAAGTGAGTCGCCCGATACCGTAACCTTGGCAGCATGGGCAGTCACTTCAGTTGCTTTGAGGAGTACCGCATCAGTAGCCAGTGTGATATAGCCGATGTTGGCATTACGGTTTCTTTGGGTGTCGAGATCCACGTCTACATATTTGGTGATAAAACCAATATATGAAATCTTGACTGCATACTTCCCCTTCTTGATGCTCTTAAATGAAAAGTCGCCTTGTGCACTTGTGGCAGTTCCTTCGACAAACGAACTGTCGGGTAGGGCAAGCAACTGAATCGTTGCAGCCACTACGGCTTCACCTGTTTCTTTTTCTATGACTGTTCCACTAATGTTGAATGTGTTCTGTGCTGATAGATTGAGAATAGACAGCACAATCATGGCGATCAGAAAAATTGATTTCTTCATCGTTGATTTTGTTTAGTTGACATAATCTTTTTACCTTTAACTAAATAGCAGCAGCAAATAGAGCTACAAATAATTGAATGCAAAGTTACGAATAAGTTTAGACAGAACGGGATTATTTAAGTTATTTTATCATTTGAATTCCACTTTTTAGGCGAATTCCTTAGAATAAGTCATTAATTATCCGTAATTTTGCAGCGTAAAACAGAAGAGTATGAAAAAATATTTCTTGATGATAGCGGTGTTGTCCGTAGTGTTTTCATTGAATGTACATGCACAGTTTGTGAGATTAGAGAAGTATCCCATCATACCTGTGGAGTATGAGGCAGCCTTCGTCGACCAGGTGACAAACTATGTTTCTGGCGTCGTGAAGTCGATGTATGGACAGTATTTCGGACAGTTGTCGCCCGAAGGTAATGTCTATGGCTATGGTTCGTTTTATACCGATATGGACGGAGAGGTGTACGGTTTGTATCGTAATGGAGACTTGGCTTTCGGCATAAAGAAAGGTGCCGACATCGCCAAAGTGGGAACAAACGACCATTTCATTGCCTATGACCTCCACACAGGTTATCCTATTTATATTATGAAGGACAACCAGAAATACAATCCGTCCACCGATATGCGTGAGAAGAACAAGTTCATGGTTCTGACATATCCGAATGGGGATAAGTATGTGGGTGAAGTCTCCGATAACAAGCGTGAGGGGTACGGTCTTTATTTCTACGCGAACGGAAACTATTATTATGGTAAGTATCAGAATAATAAGCAAAGCGGATACGGTGCTTTATTTAAACAAAAGAATAATAATGTGACAATCCAATATTGGGATGGCAGTGATGAAGACTAATGGACTGAAAGCATGGGTGTTGGCATCCAGACCCAAAACACTGACGGGAGCAATCGCTCCCGTATTAGTTGGTGCTACCTTAGCTTACACCGATACGTCTCATCTTGATTTGCAAGCATGGTCGTTAGGACTGTTGTGCCTATTTTTTGCCATTATCATGCAAATCGATGCCAATCTGGTGAACGATTATTTTGATTTCAAGAAAGGAACAGACCGTGAAGACCGTCTTGGTCCCGAACGAGCTTGTGCTCAGGGATGGATTACTCCACAGGCAATGCGGTGGGGGATAGGGCTGTGTACGCTCATAGCTTGTGTAGTAGGATTGGTGATGTTGTTTGTCTCTCAACGATGGGAATTACTGATAGTCGGTATCGCATGTGTTGTCGGCTGTTTCCTCTACACCATCAAGTTCTCGTATATAGGACTGGGTGACTTGTTGGTTCTTTTGTTTTTCGGTATTGTCCCTGTAGGATTCACCTATCTTGTGATGACAGGCAACTGGACGTTGCCGTTGACCTTTGCCGGTATCGGGATGGGACTTGCTACGGACAATCTGTTGATGGTGAACAATTACCGTGATATTGAGCAGGACAAGCAAAGCGGGAAGAAGACGATTGTGGTGAGGATGGGGAAGCAAGCTGCGTTGCAGCTCTATCTGTGGTTAGGACTTGTGGCAGCCATCCTGATGATTACGGTTGAGTTTGTTCTGTATGTCAATGAAGGCAGAGGTTGGATGGGTATTCCTATTATTGTCGTTTATGTTGCTTTGCATCTTAGTAATTATCAAAAAATGAGAGCCCTCACAGGGAAAGCTCTCAATATGGTGCTAGGAAAAACTGCAGCAGGTATATTCCTTTATGCTGTTGTGTTTGCTGTATCTTTACTGATTAATGCAACTGCATAGGCGCTGATACCTTCTTCACGTCCCGTAAACCCTAATCGCTCTGTTGTGGTGGCCTTGATGCTGACTGCATCGATATCTACTCCCATGCATTCTGCCAATACTGCCTGCATCTCTGGAATATGGGGATTCATCTTGGGACGTTCGGCACAGATGGTTGCATCGATATTTTCGACATGATAGCCTTTCTGTGCAATGATTTCCACGGTCTTTCGTAAGAGAATCTTCGAGTCAATGTTCTCGAATTCATTTCCTTTGACGGGAGGGAAATGATAGCCGATGTCACGCATGTTGGCTGCGCCAAGCAGGGCATCGCAGATGGCATGTATCAAGACATCTGCATCGCTATGTCCATCCAATCCCATCGTGTGTTCGAGTTTGATGCCGCCAATCCAGAGGTCTCTGCCTGAGACCAATTGGTGGACATCATATCCCATTCCGATTCGAAACGTACTCATGCTGCTCGTGTGTTTTTATCTTCTCTTTCTTCCGAGAATGTCACCGATGCCATCCATGTCGAATGCAAGTGAGAAACGCAGGGTCTGGTCTAATGGATTGCTTTGTGAAGCAGAAATGATATAACCGGCATCGATTGAGAAGACGTTCATCTTGAAACCTGCACCAAGGGTGTAGTACTTACGGTTACCTTTGTTGGGATGCTCGTAGTGGTATCCGGCACGAAGGAAGAACTGGTTGTTGTATGCATATTCCATACCCACGCTCCACTGAATCTCCTGCATCTCCTCCTTGAAGCCGTTTGGTGCGTCGCTGAATGATTTAAATATACCTGAGATTGGTGATATGTTGTAATATCCTTCGTCCATCAGCCAACTTGTGTATCCTGAGAAGTCTTGCTCGTCTGCTCCTGTTTCCTTTACGTACTGATCCATCGTAGGGCGGGTAGGAACCAACAGCTTATTGGCATCGGCACTGATGCTGAAGGTGTTGTACTCGTCGATTGGAACCATCAGGGATGCACCCAGTCGTAAGTTGGTAGGGATAAACTCGCTGGTCGTTCCTTCATCGTAGGAGATTTTACTACCGATGTTGTTGACATTCAATCCCCAACCCAACTGACATTCGCGGTTTCCGAGGTTCAGATAGCCGTTATGATACATGGCCAAGTCGGCAGCAAATGCAGAACCTGGTGTCAAATCATCCATTTGACCCATGTTGGAGTAGATATAACGCAGAGCAACAGCTGCGGAGAAGGTTTCGCTCAACATACGAGAGTAGGCTACATCGACTGCCATTTCGTAAGGTTTCAGTGTCTCTTCAGTTCCATATACCGTTACTTCACCAAGGGAGAAGTAGCGTAGCGAACCACTCAATGCGTCATAGTTGCCGATACGATAATAGCCTGTTACGTTTGCGAGGTCGATATCATTGACAATCTGGCGCAACCAAGGGGTATAGTTGAGTGCCACACCCGAACGGCTAATGGTAAATGGATACTTGGCAGGGTTCCAATACTGTGAATTGACGTCCGGGTCAGTAGCCGCACCAATATCACCCATACCACCTCCACGTGCATCTGGTGCGATAGCTAATGAAGTCACTCCATAATACACAGGGTTAAACTGATTCTTTACATCCTGTGCTTGTGCTGTGATGCAAAAAGCAGTATTCAAAATGCTGAATGCAATCAATAATCTCTTTATCATATTATTTTTTTTATCTGTTTTGTTATTGCGCGAAGCATAACGCTCACACCTTATTATGTATATAATAACTCAAAAACTTTGATTTTATTGTGCTGTGACCACAAACTTTTTTGATTCGGATGCCTGTTCTCCGTTTCCGGTAGAGATGCTGGCCTTGCAGATATAGATACCTGGTTGCAGATGTCCGTTCATTTCGTTCAGGTTGCAAGTGTATGTGTAATAGTTAGAGGCGCTGACGCCTGTCTCTCCTCCTCGCCATACTTCACGACCCGACATATCAAAGATGCGGACATCGATATTCAATGCGGAATTAGGACGGTCGTTTTCAATCACGACTGCAAGCATGTTGTTGCGACCAGGGCTATTGATCTGCAAACTTAGCAAGTTGGGCTTTAAGCCTTGATAGACATCAAACTCAATCTCAAGCGTAGATGGATTGTTCAAAACATCCCATGCTCGGAATAGGAGTGTGTGTCTGCCTTTTGCCAACTCTGGCAAAGTGCAATAGACGGAACCTGTTGTCCAAGTACCTGTTGCATACTTGAACGTACGGTTCAGGTCGTATGTCATATTCGGATCGTTATCTACAATGACTGTAATCTCATGTCCGATACCGCTTCCTGTAGCGTTGATGCCGTTCTCGTCTTGTATCACACCTAAGAAATAGGGTGTTTCGTGCATCGGCACCGTGGAGGTCTGCAACACATTGCTAATGGTAGGATCAGTTGACAATACATTCGAGAACTTTTCTCCATTAAGTGAAGCAACCAATATCGGGCCTTGTGTATCGTTTGAAATATTGCTGTCTGTTCCTCCGATGACAAAATTCTGGAAGTTTCCGTTCGCTTCGATATCTCGTTCGGTGTTAATGGCATAGAAGCACATCAAGCCGTTCTCGTCGGAGTAATTGATATCGAGTGGTACAGGGAAGGTGAAATTGAATTGTCCCTGTCTGATTGAATCGCTACCAGCAAATAGTGTTCGAGTGCGTGCATAGAACTGGAATGGGGTTACATCTTCCTTTGCGTTGTTGTTACAAGTGATGAATTCCAGGTTGTCGAAAACGGTAGGAGTGATGAGACCATTGAAATAAGGGGCCTCATTTCCATCCTCATCAACGATATGTCCTTGTACTGACACAATGGAACCCGCACTGATTGTCTGTGCCGGATTGTCTTCAACGGCGATGTCGTTCACCTTGTCCACCTTTACTTTATAAGTAGGAATCGGTAGTGCAATTGCGGGGTCACCAATGAGCACATAGTGCACTTTATTGAGTGAGTCACGATGCGACAAGGAACCTTTTCCTATCAAGTCGCTTTTTGCTTTTGCCAATGCTTCACCAAGGGTATATTGCCTACCGTCTTCATTTTGCGCCAACACACTTTTCATGAAAGCTTGGTTTATCTTACTGTTTTGGGCAGCATAAACGGTACGAGTAGTGGTAATCATACCGACTGCGGCTCCCTTGGAGTTTAATAATGCGGTTTCTGCAATGTTCTCAATATTCATGTCGAATGGAGTAACATCGCATGCGGCAATGAACCAAAGTGGCAGATTGGGGGAATCCCATTCTGCAAAGTCGGATCTGCTGATAACCTGCTCATGTGATAAGGTGTACGCGGAACCATGTCCGGTATAATTCATGATGAGTGCACCTTCGCTGATTTGATTCACAATGTCTTTACGGGCATCGGGGTAAGAATGACCCGCACCGCTCTCTTCTCGATTGTATGCATCCCAATAGATTTTCCTCATTCTGTAACTTGGATAAAGAGCCTCAACTTGTTTGGCTACACCATCAGCATCCTTGATATGGGTATTTGCATTTCCGTCATCAGCCATGATGCAGATGGTATTCTTCCAAGCACCAGCATGTGAATTATCAATATACCCAATGAGCTTGTCAACGACATTTCTAGCTTCGTTGGCGGTCATCACAGTAATACGTCCTACGCCACAATCGGGTTTGTCTTTCAATGGGCTGGTTCCTTTGTTGTCGGCCAATAGGGTATAATACTCTTCTAAGACATAGCTGTCAGTATGGTGTAAAGAGTTGTCGGATTCATAACACAATAGATAGTCGTCGGGGTCTTTCTTCGACATGGTGGTTGTTACCATTCGGTTGTCCCACACGCCGTCACCAAAGAGGCAAAGGTTCTTTGGGCGGTCTGCTTCTGTCTCTGCTTTGTCGTACAGCATTTTCATGAATCGACGATAGGCGGTTGCATCAGGGGTTCCTGAAGAGAATTCATTGTAAATCTCATCGGCTCTGACAACTATACATCTGAGGCTGTCGTATTTCGTGTGAGCATCCGCAAGGCGTTGTGCTTGGGCTGTCAGTTTGTTGTTGGCAGGAACAATAATCACCAAGTCGATATTGCTGAGTGCATGCAGGTCTTGGTTTTTGATGGTTTCCACGATGTCGGGTTCGGGGAAGTTGGCATCAATATTCACAGCCACGTATTCTTGGGTTGGTGAATCCTGATCGGTGAGAACGGTATAAGTTCCATTCTTGAGTGTACCTTCAAGTTCGCAAGTCAGTTGGGGTGAGGTCACACGCCATACGCGTGTGTTTTGGTTCGCTCCGCTAATCACATATTTCTTCTCGGCAGTTTTGTCTTCAGAACGGAATGCCAGATAGTTGTTGCCTGTTAAGTCCAAATTGCGTATGTAGCAGGTGATAATGTAATCGAGATAGCCCGAGATGCCATTCCCTCTGGTATGTGTGAGTGTCACCTTAGAGGAAGGTGTTAACGGTTTTGTAAAGTTAAACGTGCGGTTCACCTGAATACCATATTCATATTCTACCGTATTGCGAATGGAAACGGGCGAGAAGGATGTGCTATCTGCAGTAACAGTCAATGAGGAACCGTTCGTGCCAACAAATTGGACGTTGATGCTTACCGACGGTTCTGCAATTCCTTCTGTGGATATCGTGTATGTCTTCTTGTTTCCGTTCAGGTAGTTGTAGTTCTCGTAGAATGTACGACCTGAATTGATGATGCTCACTTCGTCTTTCTCGATGATAGAATGCTCTGGGAACAAGACGGTTTCCTCGATATCGCCTTCTATGTCGGCAGTCTCTTTGCTCATGGTTGCCGGCTGGTCGTCCTGTCGCTCCGTCACAAAGTAATAGATATATGAGGAGTAGGGATTGTTGATGCGTGTAAACGTCGTCAAAGCACTTCCGCTCTTACGTTGCCATTTGGTGGTTCCGCATGAGTAGAACAGTAATGAACCGTCGCTACGACGCCACACAGGAATCTCCGTCATGTCGTCGCTGATGTTCTCAATCTTTGCTTCCGGCAGAATAGGAAGGTTGTAACCATATAGGCTTACTTTCTCAGGATTGCTGAATCCCATCTTCTGGAGTTTGCTCTTGGTGATGGCATATACGCCCTCATCCTTGACACGAATCTTAACCCACTTGCCCGAAGCAAGTGCTGAATGTTCTGCATACCTGCTTACAGTACTGCTTTGTGAATGTGCCTGCATTGCTAAGGCACACACAAGGACTATTGTTACTATCCGTCTTATCATATTGCTATTTTACTTTGATGTCTAATAATTTGTTTCCTTCAAGGTATCCTTCCAGATGCTGGCCTTCTGCTACGGGACCTATTCCTGATGGAGTACCTGTGAAGATGAGGTCGCCTGTTTTCAGTGTGAAGTACCGACTGACGAAGGCAATAATCTTGTCGATTGAATGAATCATATCGCCCGAATATCCAGATTGTTTTGTCTGCCCGTCAATGTCAAGATGGAAATGCAGATTGTTGACTGCGGGGAGCGTCGTTTTATCAACAAATACTCCAACTGCAGCTGAGTTGTCGAAACTCTTGCAGAGTTCCCAAGGCAGACCTTTTGCGGTCAGTTCGTCTTGCAGGTCGCGGGCTGTGAAATCAATACCTACCGTTATTTCATCGTAATACCGATGTGCAAATCGTTCCGAGATGTTCTTGCCAACATGGTTTATCTTCACGACAATCTCAATCTCGTGATCAAATCGCTTTGCAAAACTTGGTATGAAGAACGGCTTCCGATTCTTCAGTAATGCAGAGTCAGACTTCGAGAAAATCACCGGATCTTGTAATAATAACGTATGATTCAGCTCTTTATTGTGTGAAGCATAGTTCATGCCTACAGCAAGTATCTTCATGTCGGTATGATTTTGTTTATAAACCTAATAATCTTGTTATATCGTTCCATGTTGCCAATATCAGCAAACCTATCAGGATGGCGAAACCAACATATTGCGCTCTCTCCAAGACTTTGTCGCTTGGCTTGCGGCGAGTCACCATCTCGTAGATGGCAAAGACGGCATGTCCGCCATCGAGGGCAGGTATCGGCAATACGTTCATCACACCCAAAGCGATGGACAAAAGGGCTGTGAGCAACCAGAACTTCTGCCAATCCCAAGTCTCCGGGAAGATGTTCGTGATACCGATAACGCCCGAAACACTCTTGGCTCCTTGTGCGGAGAAGAGGTATTTGAGGTCGTTCACATAGTTGCAGAGCTTATCCCATCCCGATGCAAAGCCGGCAGGGATGCACGCAAGCAGTCCGTATTCTTGAGTCGTGATATTGTATTTAGGCGCAGGATTGCTGAATCCCAATGTGAATTCTGGCGTGAGAACGGCTTTCAGGGTGTCCTTGTTATTGACCACAAACGCAATGCTTCTCATCTTCAGGCTGTCGGCAGCCGTGGAGTTCTCGGTGAGCGAACCTCTCATTGCGGCTAATTGATAAACCAAGTCGTTAAAGTCGCTCAACTGCTCTCCATTGAATTCCGTGATGACATCTCCCACTTTCAGTCCTGCTGCTTCGGCAGGTGAGCCAGGGATGATGCTGTCGATATTGAACGGTACGAGGATGTCCATGTATGGAGGATTGCTTTGTGCCATCTCCAACATGTTCATCTTTTCAGGCATCTTGATGGCTATTTCCTGACCTTCGCGCAGTACGGTTACTTCTTTTGAGTTGGAAATGTCTCTCAGCACATTGATGCTCCACGTCTTTACATTCTTCCCGTCCGTCTTGATAATGATATCTCCGTCAGCGAAACCGTCAGCTTTCGCAGCCTCGCTGAATTTCATACCGTTCGTGATGTCGGTTGGCTTCACATAGCTTTCTCCCCAAGTGAAGAGTACTGCCATATAGATGATGAAGGCGGTAATGAAGTTCACGATGATACCTCCGAGCATCACCAGCAGGCGCTGCCAAGCTGGTTTTGTGCGGAACTCCCATGGTTTTGGCTCCGACGAAAGTTGCTGCTTCGATTCGTCAATCATACCTGAGATGTTGACATAACCGCCTAATGGCAACCATCCGATTCCGTATTCTGTAGCATACTTAGGCTGCTTGCTTTCTTCTTCAGCAATCTGCTCGAGACCGTGTTCCCACTTGCAGATGTCCAGCTTTCCCTTGTTCCAACTGAGTACCGAGAAGGCGCTTGCCTTGTAGTCGGGTTCGCTAGCTGTCTTGTCTGTGTCCGAAGACTCCGATTTGTTTGGGGTAGTGATTTTGGTATATTTCAACAATGATACCTTCCCTTGCCGATAGGTGAGGAAAGCAAACTGTGGGCGTGGTGTCATGAGAGGGAAGTCAAAGAAGAGGAAGAACTTCTCGACACGGATCTTGAACAGTTTAGCAAAGAGGAAGTGACCTCCTTCGTGTAATACAATCAGCAAACTGAATGCTGCAACTACTTGTGCTATTTTTATCAGTACTACTTCCATGGGTGTTTACAAAAGGGTTTGTGCGTATTTGCGTGTTTCTTTATCTGTTAATAAATATGTTTCGAGTGAGGAATCGTTCGAGAAATCAATGTGGCTCATCGACAGCTCGATAATCTCGCTGATACGGTTGAACGAAATCTTGTCGTCTATGAACGCCCGGTTGGCAATCTCGTTGGCTGCATTGACGATGCAAGGCATGTTGCCGCCTTTGTCCAATGCTTCGTAGGCGAGGGCGAGGCAGCGAAAACGGTTCACGTCAGGTTGTTCAAAGGTGAGGTCTTTCATCTTGAAGAAATCCACGCGGTCGAACGATGCTTTCAGACGTCTCGGATAGCTGAAGGCATACTGGATGGGCAGACGCATGTCAGGTACTCCCAATTGTGCTTTCACGGCTCCATCTTCGAATTGTACCATCGAGTGGATAACCGATTGCGGATGTACTACCACCTGGATTTGTTCGGGACGTACGCCGAACAGCCACTTGGCTTCGATCACTTCAAATCCTTTGTTCATCAGGGTAGCCGAGTCGATGGTGATTTTCGCTCCCATGTTCCATGTGGGATGTGCCAGAGCGTGTGCTTTGGTGACCGAGGCCAACTCTGCGGTAGAGAGTTTGCGGAATGGACCTCCGCTACATGTCAGCAGTATTTTCTCGATGCGGTTGCCGGGTTCCAGACATTGGAAGATGGCTGAGTGTTCGCTATCGACAGGCAGCAACGGCACTTGATACTCACGCGTCAGGCGGTTGATGAGTTCGCCTGCTACCACGAGGGTTTCTTTGTTGGCAAGTGCAATCGTCTTTCCTGCCTTGATGGCGCTGATGGTAGGGCGCAGACCTGCGAATCCTACCATCGATGCGAGGACTATGTCAACGTTCTCGTCCTGCACCACCTGGCAGAGTGCTTCAGCTCCTGCATACACCTTGATGGGGAGGTCGGCAAGTGCATCCTTTACTTTATCGTAGTGGGCGTCGTTGGCAATAACAACAGCTGCCGGACTGTACTTGCGTGCTTGTTCAATCAGCAGGTCGGCGCTGTTGTTGGCGGTCAGCACGTAGGCTTCGTAGAGGTGGTTTTGTTCTTCAATCACCTCAAGGGCTTGCGTGCCGATCGAGCCGGTTGACCCCAGTATTGCTATTCGTTTCTTTTCGTTCATAAATCGAGCAGACCTTCGGGAAGGTCCATTTCTATGGTTTTATCTTGATGGTTGATATCCGTGATAAAGTCCTCGTGAGCGGGGATGAGCATATCGGTGGTTGGTGTCTCCACGTTGAACAGCCAGTTCTCGGTCTGGTCGTCAATGCCTGTGATGGTACCGATGATGGTTCCGTCAGCACTTTTGACGGTGAAGCCGATGAAGTAGTTCAACGATACCTCCTCCGCATTGCCGTTTTCGATGTATTTGTTTTCGAAGAATACTTCGCTGCCGAGCAACGCCTGGGCTTTCTCCACCGTGTCGATGTCCTCGAACTTCACGAGCGCCGTTGAGTCGGTCTTGAAGCGGTATTCCTCCATGAAGAAAGGCACAAGGATGCCGTCCACCTCGCAGATGAGGTAGGGGCATTCCACTCGGTCGAAGATGTCGTCTTCGAAGTTGAACACCACTTCACCTTTCAGTCCGTGCGTCTTGGTGATGCGACCGATGGGGTATGTGTCTTCTCGTTTTATCATGGGTTTCTATTCTTCTCTTCTTATCTTTGCTCCGAGGGCGTTCAGTCGGGCCTCGATGTCTTCGTAGCCGCGGTCTATCTGTTCGATGTTGCTGATGCGACTTGTTCCGTCTGCACTCATGGCTGCGATGAGCAGGGCGATACCGGCACGGATGTCGGGCGACGACATGCGCGAGCCTTTCAGCCTGAAGCGGTGGTCGTGACCTACGACAACGGCGCGGTGTGGGTCGCAGAGGATAATCTGTGCGCCCATGTCGATGAGTTTATCCACAAAGAACAGGCGGCTTTCGAACATCTTCTGATGGATGAGTACAGAGCCTTTGGCCTGCGTGGCAACGACGAGGAGCACACTCAGCAGGTCGGGCGTCAGTCCCGGCCATGGGGCATCCGAGAAGGTCATGATGCTTCCGTCGATGAAGCTTCCCACCTCGTAGCTGTCGTGGCGTGGTATGTGGATGTCGTCGCCCTGGCGCTCTATCGTGATGCCCAGACGGGTGAATACATCGGGGATGATGCCGAGGTTCTCGAACGACACGTTCTTAATAGTGATGTCGCCGCTCGTCATAGCTGCCATTCCGATAAACGAGCCGACTTCAATCATGTCGGGCAGCACGGTATGCTCCGTTCCGTGGAGTTCTTTCACACCTTCGATGGTGAGCAGGTTCGATGCGATGCCGCTGATCTTGGCACCCATCTTGTTCAACATCTTGCAGAGCTGCTGGATATAGGGTTCGCAGGCTGCGTTGTAGATTTGAGTCGTGCCTTCTGCGAGTACGGCTGCCATGATGATGTTGGCAGTTCCTGTCACCGAAGCTTCGTCGAGCAGCATGTATTTACCTTGAAGCTGTTCGGCTGTGATGTCGTAGATGCCGCGCTGCTGGTTGTATGTGAATTGTGCGCCGAGCTCGCTGATACCCAGGAAGTGGGTGTCGAGTCGGCGTCGGCCTATCTTGTCGCCACCAGGTTTGGCAACACATGCTTTATGGAAGCGGGCGAGCAGAGGTCCGAGCAGGAGGACCGATCCACGCAACGATGCGCAGCGGTTGATGAATTCGTCGCTTTGCAGGTAGTCCATGTTCAGTTCGCATGCCTGGAATACCCAAGTGTGGTTGCCCATACAGCGTACGCCCACACCCATCTGTTCCATGAGGCCGATGAGGTTGTTCACGTCGAGTATGTTTGGGATGTTCTTGATGGTGACCGGCTTGCTGGTGAGCAGGGTGGCGCATATTACTTCGAGTGCTTCGTTCTTGGCTCCCTGTGGAGTGATTTCTCCGTTGAGCGTGTGTCCACCTTCTATGATGAATGTTGCCATTTACTTCTTCTTTTTCTTTTTGCCGCCGTTGTTGGCGTTATTCTGCTGTGCGCCTGCGATAGCTTCCTTGTCGCTCATGAGTTTGATTTCCGAAGGGAGGAGCGATATCTTCCCGTCAGTATATTCAGCGAGGTCGCTCAGGATTTTCTCGTCGTCGAGGGCGTTGCTGTTCCACTTTGCCAATGCGAGTTTCATCTGGTTGGCAACCAGTCGGGTCAGTTCGTCGCGTGCAGCACCAGGTTCCATCTCTGTGAGCTGCTTCGTGAGTTGCTCGATGATGGCTCCGTAGTGGCGGCGTGCGATGCGCTTCTGCGGATAAGGCACCCTGTCGCGATGCGTCTCCTGTTTGTCGATGTGCTGTATTTCGACGGGGTAGTCGATGTCGAGCTGATAGTCAGAGATGTAGGCCAGATGGTTCCACAGTTTCTGGTAGAAGTCTTCAGCGTTGCCCGTGAACGATTGCATGTTCGCCATCAGGTCGATGATGGTGTAGGCACAGCGTTGACGCTCCTGTCGGTCTTCGATGCTCTTAGCATAGTTCACCATCTCCTGGATGCAACGTCCGTATTCTGTGAGTTTCAGTTTCTCTCTTTGCGTGTTATAGTCCATGTAATAAATCTTTGCTTTTCTTTGCGATAAAATCCTTTAAGTAGAATGGTTCGAAATACGCCACGTCCTCGAATTGCCCGTTGACATGCCGCTTCTCGGCAAGCGGACTCATCCACTTCGCGATGGGCTGGATGCCGTCGATGAAGTGCGCGTTCGGGTGGTCGATGACATCCTTGCACTTCGTGGCACCGTTGCCGAGGAAATACACGGGGTGCTGGTCCAGTTGCTCGCGGAACGAGTCCGGTTCAATCACCTTCGCCTCCGTGTCCGTCACCGATTTCAAGGCACGGGTGTAGAGAGCCGTATAGACCTCCATCCGTCGTGCGTCGATCATGGGGCAGAGTAGGGCATCTTCGGGAAGTTCCTCACGTCCCAGCAGGACGGGGACGCACATCAGTTCGAGCGTGGGGATGGCGATGAGCCGGAGGTTCCGTCCGTAGCACACACCCTTGGCGATGCTCGCTCCGATGCGGAGGCCCGTATAGCTGCCAGGTCCCGCACTCACAGCCACAGCGTCGAAGGGGATGGCGTGGCTGTCGGTAAACGAGATGGCATCCTCCACCATGCCGCCAATCACCTGAGCATGCTGAGGTCCCTCCAGTCGTTCGTCGTGGAAGATGACCGCTCCGTCTTGGCTCACAGCCACGGAACAGGCGTCGGTCGATGTGTCAATATGGAGTATGCAAGACATGCGTTTTCGTAATTTGAGTGCAAATATACGAAATAATTACCATACGACCATTTACTATTAACTATTTTTTGGAAAACGGTATGAAAAAAGGAGCGTCGCTGCTCCTTTTTACTAATCTTCCCCCTTTTGCCTTTATTTCACCAGTACCTTTTTGCCGTTCACGATGTTCAGACCCTTCGCAGGGATGGCAACTTGTCTGCCGCTCAGGTCGTAGATAGAAGTGTTAGCGTCGTTGGGGGCAGTAGGGGTATTGATAGCAGAGTTGTGGCTGTTCAATCGGGCGACGGAGAGACCGAGCCCGGGGTGATGGGTTAGCCAGATGAGGTCTCGCTTAGGGTCGAGCGTGATTTTCGTCACCTCGTTGAGGACGATGCCCGAGTTGCTAGTGTTGTAGATTGTCCACCCGGTTCCATCGAAGCAGGTAAGGCCGACAACACCGAGGTCTCCGGCGGCGGCTAACCATAGACGGTTGTCGGCATCGACCTGTATGTCCCAGAAGCAGTTGCTGGGGAGTGGCGAATTGTTGCAGTTATAGGTTGTCCATGTGTTTCCGTCGAAGCGTGTCAATCCTAAGCCGAATTCTGACCCCATTTTGTCAGGATACTGCGGGTCGCGGCAGTTCAGCCAAAGGACGTTGTCGTTATCGACGGTTACGAAGCCGACGTAATCGGAGGGGAGCTGTGAGTTCGAGGTGGTATATTGCGTCCACTTACTACCATCGAAAAGGAAGAGACCGCTGCCAAAGGTGCCGCACCAGAGGCGATTGTTGCTGTCAAAGGCCATGCTTTGAACTATCTCGGAGAGAATGGAATTGCTCTTGTTGAAGACTGTCCACGTCTCGCCATCACGCATATAGAGGCCCTTGTTCGTGGCTATCCAGAGGCGGTTCATGCAATCGAACTTGATGAGGTCGGCATTGGCCTCGGTGAACGGATAGTCGGTTCTAAGGTATGCTTTTTTTCCTGTCGCGCTAATTTCCACGAGGCAGGTGTCGGTGGAAGCCCAGTTCCATAATAACCAGACGTTGCCGCCCAGGTCGGCTTCTGTCTGGACAATCACCCCCATAGGTTCAAAATGGCATTCGTCCGTTTCGATGTTGTAGGTTTGGAGGCCGTTAGTAGTGGCTCCGTAGAAAATGCCTTTGCCATCGATGCAGCCAGAGGAATAGGATATGCCGCTGTTGTAGAGCTGGTTGTCCGTGAGCGGGATGGCAGTCAATCCATTGTCCGTGAGTTTCAGCAAACCCTTGAATCTTGAGCCTACATAGACATCTTCATTGTCTGCGTCAATGGTTAGCAGGTAATCGTTTTTGTCACCCAGCTGATAGGGATATGCCGTGAAGTTCGTTCCGTCATATTTGGTAATACTGTGTTCTCCCATCATCCATAGATTGCCCTTCTCGTCGAAAGTCAAGTCAATGATGTTCGCCTCGGGCAAAACAGAAAGGTCGGGTGTGTAGTGTGTGAAATCGTTGCCGTCGAACTTGACAAGCCCCTTGTTCGTAGCTATCCACAGGCATCCGTCTTTGTCAGTTTCGATATTGTTTACTCTCCCATAAGGAATGTTGTACGGCACCAAATCATTGGGAGTAGATACACATAGGTTATACTTGTTCAATGCATCATAGCACGCCACCCATATACGCCCGTCCCTGTCGGCCCTGATCTTCTTGACGTAGGTGTAGAGACTGAGAATATTGATGTCGTATTCATCTGTGCATTTCTTTCCATCGAAAGCGTACAAGTATGCGATACTACCTACGAGCATCGTTCCATCATCCTTGAAAAAGAAACCGGAAAAATACTGGTTAATGCGAAAGCCTGCATTCTTCTTGTCGAATTTCTCTATGCCACCGTCAGTCACTTTTGCTATGCCGTTGAACTCCGTACCTACCCATAGCTCGCCGTTGTGCAGCGCCATGTCGGTAATGGAATTTCCCGTCATGCTCCCGTCTGCCCGTTTGAGTACTGTCTGTTCACCGCTCTGCTTGTGAATCTTCACGATGCCGCCGCCCTTGGTTCCGACATACAGATAGTTCTCGTCGTGGATGATTTTCGTAACGAAGTTTTTGCTCGAAATGTTCTGCCAGTCGGTCAGCTGCGCCTTTGCGGTGAGCACGGCGACAATGGCAAATAATGCGGTGATGATGGTTTGCTTATTCATGTTTGTTATTGGTTTTGATTTCATGATGCAAAGTTACGAATAATTTACCATTTATTATTTACTCAACTTATGGAAGTTGAGTTACTTATTAACAAAATGTTCATTCGTGCGATTTTTTAGGGAAAATTATTTGCATTTCAGCCTTTTTTTTCGTAACTTTGCAGTCATAAATGTCTGCATTTAGACCATAGACTATAGTCTTCCCCCCATTCGGGGGGATAAGAAGGGGAGCTAGGTCTTTTGGCGGCCGCTGCAAGATATTCGCACGCCCGCCGCAAGATATTGCCCCGCCCGCTGCAAGATATTCGCACGGGCGGGGCAAACTAGTTACATACCGTATCCCTCCCTTTTCTCCCCTGTTGTTTTCCCTGTTACACCCTTGTCTTTTCCCTTTTTACTACTCAGTCTATTAAATTTATCCACAGTATGAATCTATCGCATCCAGCCTTTATATGAATAAAACAAAAGTGAAGAAAGGATACAAGAGGATAAAAACAATGACAAAGGTTGCTACAAACGATACGATGCACTGCCACCACTTCTTGTTGGCGAGCAGCACTCCCCACGAGATGAGCAGGACAATCAGCGTCAGGAGGTGCAAAATAACGACGATGTCACACAGAATTGGCACATTCTCATAATAAAGCCACCACATCCATGCAAACCCTAACAATGCGAACAGCAAGGGCAGCACGTACCAGTAGCGGAGGATGAGACCTTTCATGTTGGTCAGAAAACTTTTCTTTTCCATACTAAGAATAGTTTAGGTATTCATCTATAATAACGCACGAAGCAAAGAAAAATTGCGTACAACGTTTACGCCATACGCAATTTTACGTTTATTTAACAAAGAATCAGAATGCGAGCCTCAGTCCGGCAGTCATGCTTTTGAACTTAGGACCGAACTCCGATTGCAGCACGTTGCAGGGGGAGTACTTGACATACACACCGAGTCGTCTGTAACTGATGTCGCCCATCAGTCCGTAGGTCACTTTGTTGCGATGCAGACGGTTGGCTGTGAATTTCTGCTTCTCGCCATCGAGCGTGTAGCGGGTCTTGAGCGAGGCGTAGGTGTTGAAATACAGCTCGGGACCGCAGGAGAAATACCAGTCGCCGCCAAGGGCGAAGTGGAGCTGGAGCGGCACGACGAGGCTGAATGTGTGGATGCGGCTGAACTTCGGATTCGATCCGTCGGGGTAGGGGGCAAGGGTGATGCGTCCGTCGTCGTTCAGGAGGAACTGATTATGGCCTGTCATGCGGTAGTTGCGCCACGAAAGTCCGAAGCCGAGGTTGAAGAATGTACACTTGCTCAGACGAGAGGTGAAGGCTGCGATGTTGCGCATTTCCAACTCGAACGACTGTCCCATGTCGATGGTGACACCTGGATCTTCGTCCATGCCTGAGATGAATCCGAACTGGAACGATGTGAGGTGTGGATAGGGGGCTTGGCCGCTGTGGTCTATCACATATTGTGGTGACACGTACTGGGCTGTCACTTCGTTTTTCTTACTGCGTTTCGAGCTTAGGAACGGGATGTTGAAGTCCCAGCCACCTGGGTGGTCCTCGCTATACGTATCCTGTGATACGCCTGCTGCGGCAATCGAGTCGTTCTGTGCTTTGATGCCACAGGTCGTGGCCATCATGATGGTAATAAGTAAAATTCTTGTTTTCATAATTTTAAGTTATTTTTTGCGTTTGAAATTCTTCATGAGGTCTGTAAATGTTGCCGGTCCTTCGAGGTAGACGAGGGTGATTTCGTGGCGCCCTGCTTTGGGCTTGCATTGGTAGCAGACGTAGGAGTGGTCGATTTTCCTTACGCCGGCATCGTTACGGTCTCTGTCGGCCGTGCGGAAGATGATGTAGTAGATGTGGCCGTTGCGGTCCTCGCGCTCTTCGCCGTCGGCATCTGTCAGCTTGGCCTTTGGGCGTTGCTTGAAGATTTGGTAGTCGGCTTCCACCAGTTGCTCCACCCTGTTGCGCTGGCTCTCGGTGGCGAGGAAGCTGATGGTACGCATCTTTGTCAGCTTATAGGCCTTCAGCACTCCGCCGCTCAGGTTGGTCTCCGTGAACTCGTTCGTGTTCTTCGGCACAATCATTCCGCGGAACACCGAATCGACGCTCAGTCCCGACTGCGCCCACAGGCTCGCTGCGACCGTTGCTGCGATGATGAATGTCAGTAATCGTTTCATATTCTTCTATTCTTCTGGGTTAAACATTTCGTAAAGTGAAGCCTCTGCGTCGCTGTTGCTGAAGATGTCGCAAACGGCATCCTCGGCCATCGCCAGCACGCGGGTCTCGTCGGTGATGACCTCACCGTTCACGTAGGCTATGCATTCGTAGTCCTGCTTATCCTGGCGGCTGTTCAGCCACAAGCCGATACCTGCCACGACCACGATGCTGGCTGCCATAGCCCAGCCGATGCGGCGTGTCCACAGACTCCGACTGCTGCGACGTGCCATTTCCTCGTCGTACGCTGCCTCGTCGAGTGCCAACTGACCAAGCATCGCACCGATGGCCTTCCATTCGGCAGGCGCATCCTCGCGGTTCACTTCCCTTGCGAGCCGCAGTTCCTCTTCGGGCGTGGTCGCACCTTCTAAGTACTTGTCAATCAGTTTATTTACTTCGTTCTTGTTCATATTCTTTAAATTTCGCATTTGCTCAATTTTAGAAGTTACCGCTTCGCTCAGAAGTTATCTTCCCCCTAAAGGGGGTTAGGGGGTCTATTTCAATTCGCGCAGCCCTTCGTATATCTTCTTTCTTGCTCTCGACACCATCACCTGTATTGATGCTTTTGCTATGCCCGTCCGTTTGGAAATCTCGTCGTTTGAAAGGCCGTCCAACTGCCGAAGCTCGAACAGTTCGCGTTCCCGTGGGTTTAGGTTGTCGATGAGTTGTTGTAACAGCTCTGCCAATTCCGTGCGCTCCAGTTCTTCGTGTGGCGACGCATCCGTGCCTGTTTCCCGTTCGTGTGCCGGCATCAGTTCCACGATGATTCCGCGTCGTTTGCGCTGCATGTCCACACAGCAATGCTTCGCTATCCTTATCGCCAATCCGCCGATATTCCGCTCTGCATCCAGTTTCTCTGCATACTGCCACAACTGCACCAGCGCCTCCTGCGCCACGTCCTCAGCATCGTCGGTCGAGCCGAAGAAATCCATGCCCACCTTCCACATCGAAGGGCGCAACTCACAGGCAATATGTTCGAACTCTGCTTGGGTCATACAACTAATATGCGTAAACAACAAGAAAAACTTAACTCGAGAAAGCTAAGTTTTTCATTTTTTTTTCTTTGGAGGGTCTTCTATATTTCTTTATCCCACTTGATGATGCGGACAAGGTTACAGCCGACTGTGTTGCCGAGCACAATGGCGATGTAGAGTATTAATATATCTATAAGGTGAACTGCCCAGAAGTCAACGGGGACGGCGAGATAGTAGAATGCATCGGCGATGCAGTGAGGGAATCCGCACACGATGAAGATGGGCACACCATAGAGCAGGGGGTACCATTTGTTCTCGTACTTTGCAAACTTCACACTTACAGTCATGATGAATCCGCACCCGATGGCTAACAGTCCGCAACGCAGAGGACCGTTCGCAAGACGGCTCTCAAGAATGCCTTGAGCCACACCTTGCAGGTCGGCTGCCGAATTGTAACTGAGGAGTGCTACAAGCAGGGTGCCGATGATATTACCAAGCAACACTTTGGGAATCTCGCTTACAGGCAGACCTTTGCTGCCGCCACAGAAACCAACCGTTCCTGTGAAGAGTTTGAAACCATAATGAACGACGGCGAGAAGGCCGAAAGTAAAGAGTACGATACCGATGATGTCTTTGCTCATCAGATAGCCGAAACCAGCGATGCCGATACAGATGCCGGCCATGATGCTGCTACGAAGCGTTGCGATAAAATCTTTCATGTCTTGGATAAGTGAGTTTGGCAATTTTGTTGTTTAAGCTTTTTCCGAGTGCAAAATTACGAAATTATTATAAAATATACATTATACATTATAAATTATTTTGTACCTTTGTTGCGTCGAACGGATATTTTACCGATAATTGACACAATGAAGCGATTAATTGGCGTTCTATTGGCAACGGTTTTGCTCGTACCGATTCTGCGAGCCGAAAACTGGATGGCGCGACTGCCCGATGACGCGCTTGTAGCCGAGTTGTCCATCCCTGGTGCCCACGATGCGGCGACAGGGAGCGGATGGGCAGGACTGAACGGCGCGATAGGGAACTTGTTTGCCAAGACGCAGGACCTCGAACTGCCTGCACTTTGGGAAGCAGGTGTTCGTGCTTTCGACCTTCGCCCTGCTGTCTATAAACGCCACATGAACCTCAATCACGGCATGATGCCCACACGCCTCCATTTTGAGGATGTGCTACAGATGATGCAGACGTGGTTGCGCGACAATCCCTCCGAATTTATCGTCATTCACCTGCTCCATGCAGGCGATGGCGACAAGGTGGAGGGCCAGTATGAAGAGCGTATCACCGAACTGCTCCATCGACCTAGTTGGCGTGAGAGTTTTGCTGATTTCCGTCCCGACCTCCATGTGCGCGACCTTCGTGGCAAGATATTGATACTTAGCCGAAATGCCTATAGCGGTACACCTGTAGGTGGCATCTTCCGCAATTGGACAGGTAGTCCTGATTGGCGACGACAGACTCAGGGGCGCATCGTCGGTGCTCGCGGCACAGAAGCCAAGGCTTATATGCAGGACTTTTCGTCGACTTATGCTCAAGGGGCACTCGACGTCAAAGTTGCTGCCCTCCGTCGTATGCTCGAATTCAGTACCAGCCATCATGCTACCCAACCCGAAGAAATAGTATGGGTGCTGAACTTCTGTTCTGCGTATTCCAAAGTGACGAAACTCTTCGGGCACGATATATCGCGCAGCAACGGTTACCGCGATAATGCCGCTCACACCCATGCTGCTATGCTCGACTATCTCCACACTCATCGCGGCTCTACAGGTATTGTTCTCATGGACTTCGCTGCAGTCGATCGTAGTCACGGGTATGACATACGAGGGAAGGAATTGGTAAAAGAAATCATCGCATCGAACTTTATTAACAAATAAAACTATGGATATTAGTAAGATTATGGCCAACCTGGAGGCCAAACATCCAGGAGAGAAAGAGTACCTGCAAGCCGTACATGAGGTACTTATGAGTATTGAGGATGTTTACAATCAGCATCCAGAATTCGAACGCGTGAAGCTCATCGAACGACTCGTAGAACCTGAACGCATCATTACCTTCCGTGTCCCTTGGGTGGACGATAAGGGTGAAGTGCAGGTGAACATCGGCTATCGTGTACAGTTCAACAGCGCTATTGGTCCTTACAAAGGTGGATTGCGCTTCCATGCATCTGTCAACCTCTCGATTCTGAAGTTTCTCGGCTTCGAGCAGACCTTCAAGAATGCGCTCACCACACTCCCGATGGGTGGAGGTAAGGGTGGTTCCGACTTCAGCATTCGCGGCAAGAGCGATGCAGAAGTGATGCGATTCTGTCAGGCTTTCATGAGTGAGCTCTATCGCTATATCGGTCCGGAAATCGATATCCCTGCAGGCGATATTGGCGTTGGCGCTCGAGAAATCGGCTATCTGTTTGGAGAGTACAAGAAACTCACTCGCGACTGGAGCGGTGTGCTTACGGGTAAAGGGTTGGAGTATGGCGGTTCGCTCGTCCGTCCCGAGGCAACGGGATTCGGCGGCCTCTATTTCGTCCGTGAGATGTTACAGGACCAGGGTATCGACATCAAGGGTAAGACCATCGCCATCTCAGGCTTCGGAAACGTGGCTTGGGGAGCTGCTACGAAAGCCACGCAAATGGGTGCGAAGGTAATCACCATCAGTGGTCCTGATGGCTATATCTACGATCCGGCAGGTCTTGACGAGGAGAAGATTGACTATATGCTCGACCTCCGCAACTCAGGTAATGATATCTGTGCTCCTTATGCTGAGCGATTCCCAGGTAGCACGTTCTATGCCAACCGTCGTCCGTGGGAGGTGAAGTGTGATATCGCTCTTCCTTGTGCTACACAGAACGAACTCAACGGTGATGATGCCCGTCAGTTGATTGACAATGGTGTGACCTGTGTGGGCGAAATCTCGAACATGGGTTGTACGCCTGAGGCTATTGACCTCTTCATCGAGCACAAGATGCTCTATGCGCCAGGCAAGGCAGTTAACGCAGGTGGTGTGGCTACTTCGGGCTTGGAGATGAGCCAGAATGCGATGCATATCAGTTGGAGTGCAGAGGAAGTTGACCAACGCCTCCATCACATCATGCATGGCATCCACGAGCAATGTGTCAAGTATGGTCGCCAGACTGACGGCTATATCAATTATGTAAAAGGAGCGAACATCGCAGGATTTATGAAAGTGGCCAAAGCGATGATGGCGCAAGGCATCGTATAGCGGACACTTCGGCGTAGCGTAGCGAAGCCAATGTGTTCCCGATGATGGCGCAAGGCATCGTTTAACAGAAGATATGGGCGCTCTTTCAAGTGCCCATATTCGTTATTTCTTCAACTTCATCACAACTGGCAGGTGATCGCTGAAACCTCCGTGATAATTATATCCCTCGAATGTCCGGTTTGGCTTTCTGCCTCCGTATTCCGCATCTGTTTCCACAAGGAACGGCAGGAGCAGCACTTTTGCTTCATGGAACCTCAGTCCTCCGCCTGATGGGTTGATAAGCCCTTCGCTGATTAGCATCTGGTCGATGGTGTCCCAATCTCCCTGATACTTGTATGACCCTTCTCCCTTGCTGCTGTACTCTGTCGCAAGATTCCGGAATCGTCGGAAACTTGTTTGCAGCAGTTCGGATGTCGGTCCGTCGTTGAAGTCGCCCATGATAAGTATCTTGGCTGCAGGTCGTACAGCAAAGACCGAATCGGTTGATGCAGTAATGGCATCTACCACCTTCCGACGGTTTTGCTCGCCTGTTGCACCTCCCAACTTCGATGGTAGATGTACCACATAGATGTCGAGTGTGTCAACTGGGTTCCTGCCTGTGATGCCGCAGACGTGCAGCACATCACGTGTCGGTCTTGATGTGTCTATGCGGATGCAATCGTGATGAATGGGGCGGAACATGAGCGGATTGTATAATAGTGCAACATCGATACCACGTTGGTCGGGCGATTGGGTCATCAGGTATTCGTACCCCAGCGCCGATAAGGCTGTCCTGCGGGTCAAATAGGTGAGGACCGTATCGTTTTCAACTTCCTCCAATCCAATGAGGTCTATGGGTCGCAACGTGTCGGCTGCTACAATCACCTTTCCTATGTTTTTCAGTTTCTCATACATGCGGTGACGCGTCCAGTGTCGCGTCCCCTCAGGCAGGTATTCTTCGTCGCGTTTTCCCTCATCGTGAATCGTGTCGAACGCATTCTCGCAGTTGTAGGTCATCACGGTTAGCCCCTGTGCCTGTATCTGCCCAACTGCGAACAGCCACAACAGCCCTATAAAAAACAGAAAAACCCCCATTCCACACCTTTGGCGGTAAGGCAATCGGAATGAAGGTCTTTCATAATTCATAACTAGCGTCTAAAGTCTAAGGTCTAACGCCTAAAGTCTAAGGCCTAAACTCTTACCAGAGCTTCTCGGGATATTCGCCAGCTTCGATGAGCGACTTGATGCGAGCTACGGTGTCTGGACGGTCGGCTGCATAGGTTACACCAAACCACTTTGAAGTGGTGTCGAGTACCTCTACGGTAGCAGTTCCTTCGTTGATGAGTTTGTTTACCATCAATGGAATAAAGAACTCGGCCTTGAGGTTCTCCATGTTCTTCGGGTCGCTGAGGAATACCTTGAAATAAGCTTCGCTGTGCTCGAAGTAGTCGGGTGTAAAGCCCCACATGTTCATCGATACAGGTGAGTTCTCAGGAATCTCTACCCATGCGTTACCATCCTTATAGCAGATCTTACCATCGACACGCAGAATCTCTGTGCGCTCTACTACGTCAGTCAGGTGATGCTGTTCGTTGGTTGAGCAGATGCCGCGAGCTACAGAACCATTTTCGCTCAGCGTGTTGCATACGCGGAAACCTACCATCGCGTACTTGTTCTTGGCTCCTGCAGGCAGTTCGCTGAGGAACTTACCGATTTGTGCAAATGCATCGCGGCCATAGAAGTCATCGCAGTTGATGACACAGAATGGCTCCTTGATGATGTCCTTACCCATCAGCACAGCGTGGTTTGTACCCCAAGGCTTTACACGTCCTTCTGGACAAGTGAATCCTTCAGGCAGCGCATCGAGTGCCTGGAAGCACAGCTCACACTCCACCTTACCCTCGTACTTAGCGAGAATCTGCGTGCGGAACTGCTCCTCGAAATCCTTGCGGATGACCCATACAATCTTGCCGAATCCGGCACGGACGGCATCGTATATACTATAATCCATGATGGTCTCACCGTTAGGTCCCAGACCGTCGAGCTGCTTTAAGCCCCCGTAACGGCTTCCCATACCAGCAGCAAGTAAGAATAATGTTGGTTTCATAATTATACAAGTTTAATGTAATTCTTATTCTGGGGTGCAAAGATAGTAATTATTTACGATTTGACAATTGACTATTTACTATTTTTTCACTTTTTCATCACTCTTCACGTTATTTCACCCATATCTTCTTTCCGTCAATGATATTCAACCCCTTCGGAAGCCCCCCTCCGTCTCCCCCTCGAAGAGGAGTGAAGATTCGCTGGCCTTGGAGGTTGTAAATCGCTCCCTTCCCTTTAGTGGAGAGTGATGTGTGCTCAATTCCGCTTGTGTATTCTTTCGCTGCAAGCATCAGATAGCCAATCACTCCGTCGCCCCATTCCTTGTCGGCTGCATAGAAAGAAAGGAGATAATCGTCTTCTTCCTTCACAACAAATTCAAAGGTCATGATGCGTGTGCCCTTGATGCTTTTCGACACGTCGTTCCCGATATTGACATTTGGTGTATATGTGGTCGATGCAATTGCTTGGCCGTCATTCTTCTTCTCTACACAAATGTCGATAGGGGCTGCCTCGGGGTTATTCCAGTTGCACATTCTGTATCGTAACATATACACACCAGGACTAAGAGTCAGCGTAGAGTGCGATGCTGCCAATCCATATTTGGCATATCCCACGCGCTGTTTGCCGTTTTGGTTACGGAAATACAGCCCGTATTCGAAATCACGGGTAGACGAGGTGAACTGCAACACGCGACTGCCCGATGAGTATCCGTTGCTAAAGCCGCTCCTGCGTTCGGCTCCGTCGTAGGTGGTCCAACCTAAAGGGATGCTACCGCTCTCCACGAAGTCGTTATGAAACATGTGGCTGCGTCCAACCTTATAGTTGACCACGACCGTTGCTTCGGCAGTTTCTCCGTCGTTGTCGGTCGCTATGGCTTTGAAGGTATGTTCCCCAGCTGTCGGATTCTCTACCGTAAAGGTGTAAGGAGCCTGTGTCAGGGTGGCAATCAGTTCTGTGCCGTCGTAGAAGTCGACCTGAGCCACTTTCCCGTTCGGGTCGGATGCTGTAGCAGTCAGTTGGACGCTGGGAATATTGACACTATTGTCGGGCGAAAAAAAAAGGTGAGAAGTTCCAGGGTAGGGCGATGTGAAAGATACTGATGGAGCTGTGAAGTTAAGCGAATAGCGTTTGCAGAAATTCCACATCTCTTTACCTGTGTACACTTGTGTTTCCTTGCAAATCCAATGGCCTTTATTTGCGAGTTCTAACAGCTTTACTTCAACGCCGTCTTTACCTGGTCCCCATGTATGCATCTTACAATTGAACCCATTGTAGTTGCTTACCACTTTGGCTGTTGTCGGACAACCGTTATGCTTGATCCACACGTTCAGCGCAGGTTGTGCCCCGCTGAATGCACACACATCGTCGCCTGTTCCGTGAATCTGCATGATAGGTATCGGACGTACGTTTGCATTGGCCGATGCGCCTCCCATCGGATAACCGCTTACAGGTACAAAGGCTGCAATGAGGTCGGGAATCTTGTTCATGGCGTGGTAGGTGAACATACCGCCCATCGAGAAACCGCCGAGATACACGCGGTTGCGGTCGATCTTGTATTGCTTCACCATCTGGTCAATCAAGGCCTTGACGAAGTTGATGTCACGGTCGCCCCCAGTATCCCACGATTTGTCGATACCGTTAGGGAAGATGATGACGAACTTAGCCGTGTCGCACACAGCCTCCATACTCACTTTATCATTCTTGAACTCGTTGTTCATCATCCAGCCGGCATCTTGGTTGTAACCGTGACAGAAGATAAACAGGGGGCGGTTGGCGGCAAGGTTTTTCGGAGCGTAAGCCAAATAAGTACGCTCAGTTCCGTTTACAGTCAGTTTTTGTAATTGAGCCGAAGCAGTCAAACAGATTGCTACAAGCAGTAAAAGGGATGTCAGTCGTTTCATTATATCATGATTTGTATTTATGCATGCAAAGATAAAAAAAAGTTGAAAGTTGAAATTTGAAAGTTGAAAAATATTATATTTTTTCATTCTACATTTTACATTTTAAATGAATTTTTAATATATT
>JAGAAL010000025.1 GCA_017615245.1 Bacteroidaceae bacterium | reverse complement strand
GGTGAGCCGTTCCCTCAGTTCAGCGAGAAGGATATTGACGGGCGCACATGGACGAACGACAGCATCCGAGGCCACGTGATGGTGCTCAATCTGTGGTACTCCGGCTGCGGTCCCTGCCGTGCCGAAATGCCCGAACTCTCTACGTGGAAGGAGCAGTTGCCCGACGTGATGTTCTTCTCTGCCACCTACCACGATGCCGAATTAGTCCAGAGGATAACCGACAAGCACCACTTCACATGGACGCACCTCGTCGAGGCCAAGGACATGATGTCGTGGATTGGCACCGAGGGTTTCCCCTTCACCGTCGTGGTCGATAAGCAGGGTATCGTCCGCCACGCCGTCCATGGTACGAGCGAGGAGAAACGTGCGGAGTTGCTGGCAAAGATCAAGGAGGCTGACGCTGAATAGTCAAAACAACCAATATATGAAGAATTTATTTATTACTATGGCATTAATGGTGGTGTCATTAACCACTTTTGCCAAAGACAATTTCAAAATGACAGGCAGAATTGATGGTGCAGGCAACGACACGCTTTGCATTGAATATATCATTCTGCAACCGAAAAAACAAGTCATCACACATAAGGTGGCAGTCAAGAATGGCGAGTTTTCGTTCTCTACGAAACTTCGCGAGGCCTATTACGGAACGATGTATCTCAAATCAAATCCCCAAGAGATTCTTTCTACATATTTTGTACCCGACGAAGAGGCTGTTTTCAGTGGCAAATTGAATGAGGAGGAAGAGCATTGGAGTGGCACGGTTTTCTATCAGCAATACGGAAGAATTATTGATATCCGACGTCCTTTTACCATTGAATTTGCCGCTGTAAGAAATGAGCCAGACAGCATCAGGGGACTCAAAAACCTCAATATCAATAATCGTAAGGAGCCTATATATATGAAATATATCGAGGAACATCCCGACGAGGACGCTACGGCAACTTTGGTAGTCTATGTAGGTTACGACAATGTGCTCACGGCAATAAGTAAGCTGACCCCTGAGGTTAGAAACGGCAGAATGAAAACAGAATTAGACAGAACTGAAAAATCGTTTACGCAGGTAATGAAAGGTGTAGCAGCACGTAAAGCTGTTAAAAACGATACCGTAACAATAGGTGGTCAAGTGCTTGAGCTCGGACTGAAAGACCTTCAAGGTAATGTGCTGGAGTTGAAATCTCTGCGTGGGAAATATGTAGTGCTTGACTTCTGGGGCTCGTGGTGTACTTGGTGCATCAAAGGATTCCCCAAACTGAAAGAATACTATGCCAAGTACAAAGACCGACTGGAGATAGTTGGTATTGATTGTAACGACACTGCTGAGAAGTGGGCCGCTGCCGTCAAAAAACATAATGTGCCCTGGTTGCACGTTAGGAGTGAGGATGGCATCGCTGAACAGAAATTCAGAGTGCAGGGCTATCCTTATAAAGTCCTGATTTCCCCTGAGGGCATAGTTCTGAAAGCATACCTCGGAGAAACAGAAGAATTCTATCAACACTTAGATTCAACTCTTGGACGATGAACAAAAAAACCATCATCACGGCACTGCTCGCCCTCATCGCAATTGGGCTGGTATCTTGCAATAGCGACAACAACTACGAAGACAAAGTTGAACAAGTTACGGTTTACGTATCTGCTGAAACAGGGTTGTTTTACAATGTTTCTAATACCACGCCCGAGGAAGGGATGAGGATTCTGATCGAAGGCGAGGATCATTACATTTGCGTTGCCTTCAATACAATTGCGAATTTCACTTACGAGAAAGGTAATGAGTACGAACTGTTAGTGAAGAAAACTACCCTCGTCAATCCTCCAAAGGATTCTGGAAGCACCAGATACGAACTCATCCGCATTGTCTCACAGAGAAAGATAGAATAAACAAAGAATTCGTAAAAATTCATTATAATGAAGATAGAATTAAGGCGATGGACTATGAGTGACAGCAAAGAACTTACTGTCTTGTGTAATGCAGTTGACAGGAGTTTTCTTTCAGACCGTCTACCCTATCCTTATACAGAAGAGGATGCAAAATCATGGCTGAATATGGTTGCCCAGAATGATTCTGTCACAGGAATCTATAGGGCAATCGTAATGGACGGACAACCTATTGGCAGCATTTCTGTCGAACAGAAGGAAGATGTTTATCGGATTGATAGCGAAATCGGCTTTATGATTCACGGCGATTATTGCAACAAGGGTATCATGACAGAGGCAGTTAGGCAAATGTGTACAATCGCATTCCGCGACTTGCCGATTGAACGGATAACTGCGAACATTTTCCAGCCAAACACCGCTTCGATGCAGGTCCTTAGAAAGAATGGTTTTGCCCACGAAGGCACCATGATGCAATCCATCCTTAAAAATGGCGTAATATACAACCTCTGTATTTTCGGTTTGACAAAGAACTATAATAATATATTGAAATGAACAAGCAAACTATCATCACCGCAGTGCTTGCCCTCGTTACAATGGTGGGATGGGCGCAGGTTCCACTTGAAAGCGTGAAGGAACTCTCAATGAAGTCCGAGTATTTCAACCACGAGCGGCAAGTGCTCATCTATACGCCAGGAGGCTATCAGCAGTATGACCAGACTTACTACGATGTCATCTACGTGTTCGATGCGCAAGACCGCACAATGTTCGACCTCGTTCACTGCCTGCTCAATATTGCCTGCAAGCCCGATCCGGACGGTGGCAGAGGCATGAGCTTTATCATTGTCGGCATCTGCTCACCAACTCTCTGGGACATCAACTACTTCCGAAACAACGACTATCTGCCTATGCCCCTACACGGCAATAAGGGTCTATTCCAAGAAGGGTATTACTACGGCAACTCTCCCGACCTGAAGAAATTTGTTAAGAACGAACTGATGCCATACATAAAAAAGAATTACCGCACGTCGGGCCGCACGCTTGGCATCGGCCATTCGCTGAGTGCATCGTTTGTGCTGGATGCATTGATTACCGATGACCTGTTCGATGACTATATCGCCATCTCACCCAATTGTTGCTACGACGAATACCGACTGGCCACGGACATGGAGAACCACCAGTTCAAGAACCGCAAGGCTCCCCGTTTCATCTATGCGTCAATGTCTGGTGAGATAGACAATGGTCCTGAGTACTGGGGCGATGATTGGAAGGCGGGTTGGGAGCGTGTCAGCACGTTCCTAAAGGACAAGTCGCACTTCAACGATAACACCGTCACCTCCGTACACACTTTC
>JAGAAL010000024.1 GCA_017615245.1 Bacteroidaceae bacterium | reverse complement strand
GAACTGATAGAAGGAATCTTATCACTGCTGGTGTTGTAGCCGAGCTGTGAGCTCATGGTATAGCTCTCCCAGTTGATGCGTGCACCGCCGAAGAGATGCAGATAGTGTGCAGCAAAGCGGTTGCTCCAATCGAGACGTGTGTCGCTCATCACAGAATTCTGCTTGCCAGCCATCGAGCGCACCTCGTTGTTTACATAGGCATTCACGCTTGAAACATAATAGCTGGGTACACCATTCAGCGGGATATACAGTTTCTCGTTGGTGTTAACGAGATTGTAGCTGAAGTGTTCACTGAGAGCCAGATTCTTGTTGAACTGGAACTTTGGCGTCACAGAGAGGTTAATCATAGAGTTCTCGAAGCGGTTCTTATTCTCTGCATCACCGAACTCATTGACAGCCAATGGGTTTGCCAATTTGTAGTTATAGTTGGTATAATCGGCCAAAGCCTCGTCGAGGTAGCTCTCGTCGGTTACGTCAACGTAACTATCAGAAAGCCTGCCGCTCGCAAACGTATAAGGACTGAGCATCGGGCTCTTGGCATAGGCTAGGAAAGCTGCCGATGTGGGAGTTCCCTCATTGTAGTTTTCAGGAGCACCATCGTTGCGCAGATTGCGGGTCTGATTAGCAAACGATGCATCGAAACGGATTTCGAATTTATCGGTGAGGTGAATATCGGTATTGAAACGGATATTCAAACGGCTCATCGTGTTGTACTTCAGTGTGCTCTGGTTGTTGATGTAGCCAAGCGAGAGGTTGTAGTCGGCTACGTCGTCACCACCTTCAACATTGATGCTGTAGTTCTGCGTGAGAGCAGTATGATATACCAATTCTTTCCAATCAGTATTGTTGTGATACTGAGGATAATAATAATAAGCAGGATCCTCATTCAGGAACTTGAAGTCCTTAATGGTGGTTGTCGTAGTCTGCAGCAGGTCAGAGGCATAGCTCTTATACTGGCTGGCATTCATCACGTCGATAAACTTTGGCTCAAGTGTCACACCAGCTGAGATACTGGCAGTGATACGAGTTGCCATACTGTGATTACGGCGTGTGTTGACAAGCAGTACACCATTGGCACCCTTGGCGCCATAGAGGGCAGTACCATTACGAACCACGGTGACACTCTCGATGTCGGCAGGGCTGATGTTCGTCAGGATATTGTTGTAATAACCATCATGAAGTGTGGTACGGCCATACTGCTGATCGAAAATAACACCATCCACCACGATAAGAGGTTGTGCATTGATATTCAGCGAGTTAACACCATTCATGAACATCACGCTACCGAGTCCGGGAATACCGCTACGGGAAGTGATATGCACATTAGCACCCAGGTGCTTCTGCACTTCTTCCTCAATCGATACGGCATTCGAGAAGCGGAAATCAGAAGCCGACTCATCGGCTGTGAGGTTCGTACCCTTTGTATACTCTGCACTGAAAGCAACAGGATAGAGCAATACGTCGCGTTGGTTCTCATCGGCTACCAGACCAATCTTTGCCATGTTGCGGTCAGGAGCACTGACTTCAATCGAGGTAGCAAAGAGAGGAACCTTGATCTCATAGGTGCCATCGCTGCGAGACAGTGCACTATAGCCATCCACCTCTGCCACGCGCACCATTGCACCAGAGATAGGAGCCTTGGTGGAAGCATTGAGCACACGACCTTTAACGACACGTGTAGGATATTGCTTGCGCGGCTTGGCAGGTTTCTCCTTTCGGGGAGCATCCATCAGCTCG
This sequence comes from Bacteroidaceae bacterium, assembly GCA_017615245.1. Taxonomy (GTDB): domain Bacteria; phylum Bacteroidota; class Bacteroidia; order Bacteroidales; family Bacteroidaceae; genus Colivivens. Next base: position 5,180 of record JAGAAL010000024.1, on the reverse strand, counting down.
CTATCGTCCTCCTGAGCAGCCACAGGTGCAACGCTCAGCATGAGGAGAGAGAGGCAATATAATATATATTTTTTCATATCGAATTATTCTTAAAGGTTATTACTTTAGAGCATGCTTGGCACTTTCCTCGGTAGCATTCTCACGATGAGGTACCAACAAGATACAGTCAAGACGCAGGCGACGTGTGTGCGTAGCCGTCTGAGACGTTGCCACATTAACACCTAACTTGAGCGTAGACTGAGCATCAATCAATCCGTATGCGCAAGTTGGGAACACGAATTTCTCACTCATCAGCACCGTATCAACCACTTCTGGATTGGTTTCGAAGTTACGGGAGGTAGTTTGCAAACGCTTTGTGGTATTACCTCCAGACTGGTCACAAATAGTGAGTTCGGCCGTGAAACGGCTCTTCTTGGCAGCCTCTTCGAAGGCCAACGTATCGCGAGCCAAAACCGGAACAATGACGGCATAGATGTCATACTCCACATTAGAGAGCTGTCCGGGCACCTTATAGGTAACTGCAGGATTCGAAGTAGCCACCTTGGGTTCAAACTCTACGAACGAATTACCAGAAATCTTATTGTAGAAGGGGTTGTCGGGCTGTACCTCATAAAGGGTCACAGGTTCATTGACATTCGATGTCTCCACAATACTCTGTATCTGCTCGGCTTCAATCTTGATAGTCTGCATGAAGGTTTCATACTTCGAAACATTGAACTTCGCAGTCTTCAGCACATTACCATTACTACAGGTAATGCTCTCTGTACCATCAAAGATTCCGCCCTCGTCGAACGGCTTATAATAGATATAGTAGGGATCCAAGTCGTTTGCCCTGCGAACCAAATAGGATCTGGCTACAGTCGACACCGCTGAGTCGCGCAAGGCGGCATCGGTGTTTCTCGTACGGCTGAATACTGTACCACCAATGATCGACATACGAGGCGAAGCGAACATAAGCGAGTCGCGTTTCGGAACTTGGTTGTGGTAGTTGAAGTAAGACACATACTCTTCCACCATGCGGTTCCATTCGCTATTCGTCGGAGCCACCATCCAGTAGGTGCTGTCCTCTGAATTGATTTCACCTTGCAGTTCGAAAATATCATTCTGCAGATCAGACACTGAGTCAAGATATACGGTCTGACCATCGACAATCTCACCAGGCACACTCTTGGCAGCATTAAACTCGTAAACACTATAGCTGTTGATGAAGTTATAGACGCTGTCGAGGTCCTTATCATGTCCAAGATATTCGAACACGCTGGGGAAATAGGGTAACTGCGAGCTAAGGGTGAAAAGTACACCATTGTTGTAGAGGGCGTTCGTCGTTTTCAAAGGAGCACTACCCAGGCTATTGCCAGTCAGCACCTCATACTTGCCGTTCATCATCGTAATGGAATCATTGGTGAGCGACGATACAGGATACTTGTAGAGTGTCATGTGGTTCTGCAGGAACTGCTTCACCACGGTGTTGTCCTCTGTACGCACACCAGCAGCTTTCTGGGCCTTAAAGGCAGCGATGAGGCTGTCGGCCTGTGCCGAAGAGAGCACGTCATTGGTGGGAGCGAATACGGAGAACGTCTGGCTACCATTGAGGAGCAGATCATAACCGCATTCCTTCACAACACGAGTGAAATTGCTCAGATTGCTGTTCGACTGGATAGCAGACCAGAGAGTTCCGCTATCAACAGTCGAGGCATCATAGTGCTCATTCCATTCGTCGCTACACGACACGCTGAACAGCAGCGCAGCAGCAACGGCGAAGGCTGAGCCTATCTTGTTGAATTGATATCTTTTCATATTCATTCGGTTTATTTTGTTGCTTAAACAAATCGGTTAATTAGAGCATGTCCTCCATGAGACCTTCGTCGGTCACACCATAGACACTCTTCGGTACAAGTTCCAGATAGTCAAGCATGAACTCGTTATCATTACCTTTCTTCACCGAGACACAGCGGATACGCAGATAGTGGTCTTTGTTGGGATCCATGTGGGCCGTACAGATTACCATGCGCAACGTCTGAGGCTGTGTGGCAAAAGCAATCTGACTAGTACCGCTGTAGTGATAGCCACCGGCTGCGCCACGATAGAAGCCTTTGTTCTTTATAATCTTCTGATCAGTAGCCAAATCGGCCGTCGACATAGTGGTATAATCCGACTTCCAGTCGGAACCAATAATGGAAGCATGGTCGAGCTGACGAGTCATGTCGAGCGGGATTCCCATTGGCTTATCATCGAAGTAGAACTGCGCAATACCACGGGTGGGCTCAGCAGCATAGCCAAGACGAACCTGCCATTCACCCTCATAGGGCACAGGTGGAAGTTTGAATGTGATGTCGAAGTCACCCTGCAGGTTGAACTCATCACCCTCATAGCAGTCATAGTAGTCATGCGGACGACGATAGAGGAAGTATGAATCGTTCAGCGTCACACCCTTAAGATAGCCATTGGGGAAGTAATAGTTACGACCATATTTGGCAGTCTCGTCAAAATCAGGATCTTGATACTTACGACCACCATTGCGCTCATTCAAACGAATATCATTAGTCATCAACTCAGGGAAGATGGTCGAGAAGTCCATACGGATGCGCATGTTATGAGCAATATCGCGTGTGGTGACATCGAAAGCGACAATGTCTTCCACATAGAAATAACGGCCATTCAGGGCATCCTGCTTATACTCGTCCTCAACTTTGGGGATGACGCGTACACCAGGAATTGTGAACTCATCGTCATAACGACGATTGATATAGCGCTGTCCTACCGTACTGCCACCAGCCCACTTACGCACCGTCAGACGTTCGAACTTCATCATGGTGTGAGGCAACATGGTCTCATACCAGTCGATGGGGTTCATTAGTGTTGTCAGAATACCAATGTCGGTATAAGGAGTCAGGTAGTTCCAGCCTTTTACGTCACGATTGAGAATATGATAGGCCATGAAACGATATAACGGGTTCTTCGGATGGGTGATATGCGCAAAGTCGTGATACTCCGCATTGGCATCCTCAGGATACACTTCATCATAGATTTCACAGGCTTTCTTATACAGATCCTCGATGTTTGTAATATTGTACTTGGCACGCAATGTGGAATCCGTAGGTGCAAACAACGTGAAACCATATCGTTTCTCATCAGGTACTGTTGCCGTCTCCTTGTTCACGTGAGACGTATATCTGTAACGTGGCCAAATAGTAGGATCCCAAGTGGCATCTTTATATTCATAAAGAGAATCCGCAAGACCAGTCTTTTCCAAAGCCGTCACGAAGAGGGTGATGTTGGGGTTGGTCTTCATGACATCCACTATCATACGGTTACTGCTCTCCAGCACCTCGGTGATAGGTTGCATGATACCATTCTCCACAGAGTCGTCCTGCATGGTGAAAATAATGTGTGAAGTACTATTGAGGTACACTACTGCATTCTCATTGTCATCAACACCATGGCTCACCTCAATATAACGACGGTTCATATTTGCAGTGCTTAGCACACCATCTTCCATATCAGAGGTAGTATACAAATTATCTACAAGATGAGTACGGGTAATGGTGTCACAATCAGCATCTGAGAGTTCATCTATTGACCTCAGTCCGCGCTTGGCAAGATATGCCTGCACGGCATCGTTGGTGGGAGGGAAGCAGGTATAGGCACCATAGGTTGCCAGGAGGTCCATCATTCCCGCACGTTCCACGATGGCAGCGAAATCGCTGAATTCGTCATGTCCTTTCAGATACTCGCTCATCATCTCACCCTTGAAGGTATAGAAATTCGACGAGTCGGGTTCATCTGAGCAACTCGACACAAAGCCGAGCATGACTACAACGACCAATAACATCAAACTATATTTTTTCATTTCTGTCATTCTTTATTGTTTAGAATCTATCTTACGACGTTTCTTACTTGCCGGTTCGCTCATAAGAACTGTTCTCACCACTACCGAAAGCAGGATTCTGAACGAGATTCTTGTTCACCTTGATTTCGTCGTTGTTATAGGGCCAATAGATGGCATCCATGCGTGAGAGTTTGCTCGAGATGGCTGTACCGCCACTAGAGCCCTTGCGTGACACTTGACCCACCAAGTAGTTGGTATTCCCCAAACGGCGCGAACGGCGCACGAGATCGTACCAGCGCTTGCCTTCAAACATCAGTTCTCGCTGACGTTCTGTCATGACAAGTTCCTGCATCTGCGACTTCGAGTTAAACTTTTTATAGTCCAGTTCCTTAGAACCCGTTGAGCAATTCGAGCGTTTGTTAATGGCATTGACAATAACGAAAGCCTGCTTGAAGAGCGTGTCGTTCTGCTGCTTGCCGATGTCTGTAGAATCATTGTCTGAAGCCATTTCCACCAATGCCTCTGCTTTCATCAGCATCACATCGGTCAGACGATAGATGATCCAATTGGAATGGCAGTAGGCTTGTGCATATGTACCACTATAGGAGACAGCTTCGCTGTTGAGTTCAGCCTTCGTCATATCAATCATGGCCGAGGTGTAGGCATATTTGTTGATGCCATAGAGCGTCTTCGAAAGAGTCTGCACGTTTTCCCAATAACGGGTGTCATACTTCGACATGAAAACTTCGTAAATAGCATCAGGAACGTCAGTACCGATAAACTCAGCCACCTTTACACTTCCGGGGAAGGTTGTTGAGTTACCGAAATAATTACTGACTGCACTATTGGAAGGCATATTGTTGTTGTTCATGAACATCAACTCGAAAATGCTTTCGCGGCTGTTGCCATCGCCAAAGATAGAAACGAAAGCATTGCCATAAGTACTACCCGTTGACGATCCGTCATTAATAAGCGGGAATCCGTCAATCATACGGTCAGTGAGCGACACGCGCGAGCCCATCTTATCAAGTTCATTCTGATAGTCAACGGTCTTAGCTTCGATGACCATATCGGCATAACGCACGGCGTTGGCATAGTCCTGCTTCCAGAGATACATTTCTGCCAGCATGGCATGAATGGCATCTTGTGTAATACGACCATACTGATAGTAGTCCTTCGTAACAGGATATTTCTTCACGGCATCGTTCTGCACACTTTCCAGATCAAGAATCAGGCTGTCGAGCACATCCTCGAACTTGGTTGCCGGCAGATCCATCGTCTGGTTGTCGTCGAGGAATGCTACCGTGGAGTAAGGAACATCACGGAATGTGCGGATCAGATAGAAATACAT
>JAGAAL010000023.1 GCA_017615245.1 Bacteroidaceae bacterium | reverse complement strand
TACCCATTTTGCCGTTTTACCATTTTGGTAAATTGGTAAAATGGTATTAGAAGAGTGTCGAAGTTCGATGCCTGCCTGAGCAGCATAATGGAAGAAAGTAGCAACGGTAACGCCAGAGCCCCTTCCATTCAGACAATTTGTGAATTGCTTATCTGCGGTAGCAGGGGTATAATCTGGATGGAGCCTGCTGATCCTGTGAAAGAAGTCTCGCCCTTGTTCTCCTAATCCATCAGCCAGTGCAAAGCCAACATTTACCCACATGCCATAATCAGGAGCGATGTCAACACCATTGCCCTCTATCTCTTGAACGACGCTGTCGATTTCTGTTGCAAGGTCTGTTGCGGACTCATGAACCTCATGTGTCTGCAAGGCTGGGAGTGATGTCTCTTGTTTAGAAGGGGCATTCTCCCAATCTGGGGCGGAAAATATTTTCTTCGACATATTCCGAGTATTTAGGGTTAATGTATGCCTGTGGGTCGTAGGGAAGGAAACAGGAACGAGCCACGTCACTTCCCGATTTATCCACTGGTGGTAATCCTGTTGCCTTGATGCAGTTGGCGACAGCCTTGAAATAGCGTGAATGCTCCCAGCCCTTCAAGTCGATAGGGATAATCCATTTCACACCATCGCCAGACGGACTTGTGAACATCAGTTCCGTATCGAAGTATTCGTGCATCAAGAGTTGTTCTTTGAACTTGTCGGGATTCCCGATATGGTCAAAGTCAAGACATAGCAACCCAGAGTGCTGTATCAGTTCTTTCTCGTTCCGTTTGCGGAATAGTCCAGAGAACGTGCAATAGTCAAAGTGCGTAGCCTTGTATTTCTGGGCTTCTGTGGTTGATGTTATCGAACGAAGTGCCTCAGTCTGCGGTTTTGCATAATGTCCGACAAGGTATCGATAGACATCAACCACAGTGATGGCACGGTATGGCTCGATGTTCTGAATGGGTTTTCGGTAAAAGGAGAAACCATGCAGGTCGTCCATACCGCACCAGAAATTGGTTGTGTAGTCTTGCGTCATACTTCTTTCCCTTTCTTTGACAAGACAAAAGCCTTGGCTTCTTGCAGCAGCTCTTCTTCTGACTTTTGGGCACCACGCTTCAACCACTCATCTATCTCTGACTGAAGGAACATGAGTCCCTTGGTCATCTTATGATAGGGTATCGTCTTCTTAGACACCCATTCATAGACGGTCTGCTTCTTGGGATGGCTGGGGTGATAAGCGCAAAGCTCATCGATGTTCATCCATCGAGGTGATTCATTGGCGCGCTCTTTCTTGCGCAGGTTGTTGACAGTCTCTTGAAGGCTGTCAACTTTTTCAATGAGGTAGGTCAATGCTCTTGGCATCTCCTCCAACGATTTTACTTGAAATGTTTCGGTCATATACTAATATTTTTTTGAATTGTATTTTGTGCCTTTTTTCGTTGAATGGCGATGCAAAGTAACTCACTAAATTACGAACTGCCATAAAATTTGAGCTTCAACAGACCGATATTATAATTGCTTAAGATTTGAGTATGATTTTGCAGCAAAAATCATACTATAAACCTCATAGCCAGCGCTTTATAACAACGAAACAAAAGGTGATGAAAACATGCAAATAAGGAAGGGTAATGACATAAAAAAGCCCCCGAAAACTCGGAGGCTCGACCTGGTAAAACAGGTAGAAATCAGATAGCAGGAACACGTTCTATGTCATCATTGGTGGGAGTAAGATTCTCAATATGGATGACATCGGCAGCATTACGTTTGCTCTTGTCTACGATGTGGGCATAAATCTGGGTGGTTTTCACATTCGTATGTCCAAGCATTCCTTTAATAGTATAGATGTCGGTTTCACGTTCGAGTTGCAGAGTTGCGAAGGTATGACGACTGCAATGGAATGTGATATGCTTCTTGATGCCCGATGCTTCAATCCATTTCTTCAATGGACGAGAAATCCAAGACGAACCAGTCAGTCCTTCAAATACACGCTGATTTGGTTCTCTACGTTCTCCGCAAAGGGAGTAGGCCTGTTCGTTGATAGGGAGATAATCCACCACATGTGTCTTTCGCTGGGTGAAGTCCACTCGCCATCCACTCCCTGTTTGAGTTATTTCACCCCATGTAAGATCATGAATGTCACACAGACGGATACCTGTGAGTACAGCAAAGAAGAAAGCACGTTTTAAAACTTCATTCTCACAAGGAGTCTTGGCCAATGTTTCTGCTTCTTCAAGTGTCAATGTCTCTCGCTTGACTTTCACATCAGGAATGCCTTTCACCTTGGCTGCGATGTCAACAGTAAGGTATTCGTCAATGAAAGCACGATGCAAACCTGCCTTTACAATAGAGAAATATGTAGCGGCAGAGTTTTGCGAGAGAGTGCCGCCTTTGTTGCCTCCCTGTGGAGCAGAGAGCATGAACAGCTTTATGTCTTCAAGTAGTTTTGCTGAGATTGTCTTGAACGGGATGGGCTTTCCTTTAGAGTAGATGGACAGCAATTTACCTACACGAGTCCAGTTGACGATGATAGAGTCAGAGCTGTTAGGATGACACTTGTAAATAATGCTGTTGAAGTATGCAATGAAATCCTGTTCGCCGCGTTCGTTCTGAGCAATCATTTCCTGCTCTCTGTCGGAATAAACTACGGCAGTATCGTACTCTTGCTGACGCAAGGCACGTACCTTGTCGGCATATCGACATGCCTCTTTGTCCAACTGCGACTGGCATTGGATGATGCCATTGGAATCTCGTTTCGGTTTGTACTTGTAGTTACCGTCCTCATCAATCTTGCTGATAGCAGTCATATCCCAGATAGGGGTAGTGATGGTACGGTTAACTGCTTCAATGACTCTCTTAGGCTTTGTGCGGCCTGGAACGCGTACAGGGTACGACTCAATGTAGAGGTACCACTCTTCACGGAAGATCGACTTACGGAGCTTAACCGTGACTTTGGTGTGCAATAAAGGTCTTCTCATTTTGTTTCTGATTTATATAAGTTATCAATTTCTTCTTTGGGTACATACACATAGTTGCCAATTTGACGAGAGGGGATGGAGTACTTTCTGACATGAGCCCACACAGAACTGTCGTTGATGTGGTACTTCTCGCAGACATCTCCGATGGTGTAGCAGTCCTCGGGTTCAAGACTGTACTTCTTTGGCAGAGGCGTTTCCTTGATGTGCTTGGCTATAGGCCGCTTCACAAACATCTTCTCCAGATCCTTACGGTTTATCCTTGTGAGTCTGGTACCAATGTTGATGCTGGGTATCTGACCTCGACGAACCATCAGATACAGCGTATCACGTTCAACACCATAGATAGCCACAGCTTCCCTGATGGAGAGATATTCTCTCACCTTGGGAACACTTTTGGCAATCAAAGCCAGCTGCTTTTCCCTGGCTTCTGCTCTCTTCTTACGTGCGTAAGCCACATCACTGCATTTCTTGCAGCAGTAGAGGCTGTCGAGCGTTTTGATGATAAACACCTTTCCGCAGATTCCGCACCTTCTTTTGATTTCAAGTCCTAAATTTGGCATCTTTTTGCTTTTTATGAGTTAATATGTGACATGTAACAAATTGAAACAGCCCTCAAACGCCCATTTTCGTATCCTGTACGTCACCGACTATTAAGTACGGATTAGTAGGAATAAGTAGGTTTTAGTCGGGCTTTTCCTACGTTTTTGTCGTGCTACACACATGTAACAAAAAAGCCGTAAAAAAAGGGGGAATAAGCACATAGAAAACATGAGCCTATAAAAAGCAAATGGCGTGTAACTCATTGAGCTACACGCCATTTGATAGTGTTTTGTTATGTCTTTGCTTATGCGTCTCATTTCACCTCCTCGAAGTCGGCATCTTGAACGTCGTCAGTTGATGGACCTTGTGAGGTCTGCTGACCGCCTTGTGCACCTCCATTGAAGCCTGCACCTGGACCTGCCTGCTGTCCGCCTGCCTGAGAGTACATCTGCTGGCTGGCTGCTTGCATCACGTTGTTGAGTTCGTTGATGGCTGCGTCGATAGCATTTACATCACCTGCCTTGTGGGCATCTTTCAGCTTGTTGAGTGCTGCATCGATGGCAGGACGCTGGTCGGCTGGCAGTTTGTCACCATTCTCCTTGAGGAAGTTCTCAGTAGAGAAGATCATAGAGTCGGCCTGATTGAGCTTGTCAACACGCTCGCGCTCCTTTTTATCTGCCTCTGCATTCGCTTCTGCCTCTGCCTTCATGCGGTTGATCTCGTCCTCTGACAGACCTGATGAAGCCTCGATACGGATGGATTGCTCCTTACCTGTAGCCTTATCCTTGGCACTTACGTTGAGGATACCGTTGGCATCGATGTCGAACGATACTTCGATCTGTGGGATGCCACGACGTGCTGGTGCGATACCAGTAAGGTTGAAGATACCAATCTGCTTGTTCTGGTTGGCCATTGGACGCTCACCCTGAAGCACACGGATGGTTACTTCGGTCTGGTTATCAGCAGCTGTTGAGAAGGTCTCGCTCTTCTTGCAAGGGATGGTGGTGTTGGCATCGATGAGTTTGGTCATCACTCCTCCGAGGGTCTCGATACCCATTGACAATGGAGTTACGTCGAGCAATACGATGTCGCCCACACCTTCTTCTTTATTCAAGATAGCACCTTGAATGGCTGCACCTACTGCGACAACCTCATCTGGGTTCACACCCTTTGAAGGTACTTTTCCGAAGTAGTCTTCCACAATCTTCTGCACAGCAGGGATACGTGTTGAACCACCTACGAGGATTACCTCGTCGATATCGCTGGTTGAGATACCTGCATCGCGGATGGCGTTCTTACATGGCTCAAGACATGCTTGGATAAGGTTGTGAGCCAATGATTCGAACTTAGCACGTGTAAGGGTCTTAACAAGGTGCTTAGGCATACCGCTTGCTACGGTGATGTATGGCAGGTTGATCTCTGTCTGTGAAGAACTTGAGAGTTCAATCTTAGCCTTCTCAGCAGCTTCCTTCAGACGCTGCATAGCCATTGGGTCGAGCGTAAGGTCTACACCTTCCTCAGCCTTGAACTCTGATGCCATCCAGTCGATGATGACCTGGTCGAAGTCGTCACCACCCAGGTGAGTGTTACCGTTTGTTGAGAGCACTTCGAATACACCGCCTCCGAATTCGAGGATAGAGATATCGAATGTACCGCCACCAAGGTCGAACACGGCAATCTTCATATCTTTGTTCGCCTTGTCGATACCGTAGGCCAAAGCTGCTGCTGTAGGCTCGTTCACGATACGCTTTACGTCGAGACCTGCAATCTGTCCGGCTTCCTTCGTAGCCTGACGCTGAGAGTCAGAGAAGTAAGCAGGTACGGTGATGACAGCCTCAGTCACTTCCTGTCCCAGATAGTCCTCCGCAGTCTTCTTCATCTTCTGAAGAATCATGGCAGAGATTTCCTGTGGAGTATAGAGACGTCCGTCGATTTCAACACGTGGGGTGTTGTTGTCGCCCTTCTTTACTGAATAAGGTACACGTGCGATTTCCTGCAGTACCTGGTCGTAGGTCTCACCCATGAAACGTTTGATAGAGAATACCGTACGTTTTGGGTTTGTGATGGCCTGACGCTTTGCAGGGTCACCTACTTTGCGCTCGCCACCGTCTACGAATCCAACGATAGATGGTGTGGTGCGCTTACCTTCACTATTTGCGATGACAACTGGTTCGTTGCCTTCGAATACAGAAACACATGAGTTTGTGGTTCCTAAGTCAATTCCAATAATTTTTCCCATAATCTTATTTTGTTTAGTTGTTTATAATCTGAAGTTTATACTAATTTCCCCACACAAGGTGGTGGGTCTGTTTGTCCTTCAGCAAATCGGATGCCAATCGGAATAAAGAGGAAAGATTGTTGGCAGAGGATTGGTTTTTCCTGCCAAATCTGCCAGATTGTCTGCCAAAACGGAAATAATTGTGCATGATACACTAAAAATTATGAATTTTGAATGATATATTATGAATTATTTTGTACCTTTGCCCTTGAAAACGGAAAGAAATGGAGATGATACGAGAATTGAGGAATTTAATCTGCCTCTTGTTGATGTGTGTAGCAGGCATTAGTCAGCGGGCGACTGCTCAAGTGGAGAAGGTAGATTGTCTGATGAGTAAGGTTGTAGCAGTCGACTGATTGCGAGGCATGAGTGATGAAGCTGTCGAACCGTCTTCTCCCATCGCTACCTATATTATATTAGGTGTGTTCCTTATTGCCTTAGCAGGATTGGCGATAACATTGAATTTTAATAAGTTGAAATCAATAATTAATTGTCTAAATGTAAAAAGATTATGAAAGAATTATCTGTATCAGAATCGATTTCCCAAGGTTGGGAACTTGCGAAAAAGCATGGTTTGCTACTCGCAGTATTTGTGTTTGTTTTCGGTATCGCTATGAGCTTGCTTAATTCGTTTACATTGCCTTCAGGCTTCATGGAACAGTATGTCAACGCGATTCAAACCCAAGACACTGAGTCGTTGCAGCGTTTGGCTATGCAGTCAACGACTGGTAGTACCGTCATTTCTATTATCCAGCTAGTCATCGAGGTGATTTTCATGGCAGGTTTCTGTGCTACAATCATGAAGTTGGTCCGTGGCATTATGGAGAAAGTTTCGCTTAAAGGATTCAAGATGCCAGCAATGACCTATCTGAAGTATTTTGCTATCTCCATTATCGTAGGTTTGATCGTCGGCATTGGTACTGCCCTCTGTGTCATCCCAGGTATCTTCTTTGCTGTACGTCTGGCATTTGCAGACTGGTACATCCTCGATCATCCCGAAGCAGGTATTGGTGAAGCAATATCAGCTAGCTGGAACATGACGAAGGGTAACTTCTGGAGCGTATTCGGTTTGCTGCTCTCAGAGATTGGTATCATCCTTCTTGGTATCCTATGCTGCTGCATCGGTGTTTATTTTGCCGTTCCGTTTGCGCTGTTCGCAGAGAGCTGTGCCTACACGACCCTGCACGAGAACTTGGCGTATGAGAACTTAGCATATACAGCTCCTGTAAACGAATACCAGAAAGATGAACAGTAAACTGCTCATCGGATTCTGTGTCGTCCTTTTCACCTTTATGTCCTGCAACGGACAGACAGGTGAGAAGGAGACAGAGGTGATGCTGGAGACCACAGCGGGTAATATCCGTATCAAACTCTACAATGACACACCCATCCATCGTGACAACTTCATCCGTAATGTGAAGGACGGCAAGTACGATGGGGTGACATGGCATCGTATTATCCGCAACTTCATGATTCAGACGGGCGAACAACCAGTGCAGTTTGATGAAAACGGCGACACAATCGCATCCGACCCATCGGAGTGGATACAAGCAGAAATCAACTTCTCCAAGCACTATCATAAGCGTGGAGTGGTAGCTGCTGCACGTGAGGGTGACGATGTCAATCCTGACAAGAAATCCGATCATTATCAGTTCTACATCGTCACAGGGCGTATCTTCAATGATGACCAACTGCATGAACTCAATGCAGCACGTACTCAGCAAGCTGTCGAATTACTCTATGCACAGCGTGTACAGGAGAACTCCGAAAAGTTGGAGGCAATGCGCAAGGCACGCGACACAAAGGGAGTAAGCAACCTGCTCGAGAAGCTGCACGATGAAGCCACCTACGATGTGTCAGACAATCCGCCGACACCCTTCAATGAGCAACAGACACGCGACTACCGCACCTATGGAGGTGCTCCTTGGTTGGATGGTGAATACACCGTGTTTGGCGAGGTGGTGGAAGGTATGAAGATTGTCCAGACCATCGAGAAAACGAAGGTTGATGACAATAACCGTCCCAAAGCAGAAATGAAGGTATTGAAAGCCTACATCGTGGAGTAAGAAGTCCAAGCGATGCACAAAAATAGCCTCAGCACTATTCGGTGTTGAGGCTATTGATTTTTACCCTGTGATTATGGGGAAAAACAGGTAGCCGATTGTCAGCAGCATGCTGATTACTACCCCAAATAAAGTATAAGAGAAGATCATGACGAGGAGTCTCCAGATGGTACCCCAGATGGAGTATCCGCAAAGTTGGTGATAGTCGACAACAAGAATAACAAACGCCAACAGCGAAGGCAAAGGGTAGGGCAATACACTGGCTTCGCATATTTTCCATGTAATGAGGGTATAGGGAATGGCGACTATCATCATCTGACAGGCAATATACATCTGTACGTAGAAGCTCTCAACGATAGTCAGTTGTATGCGTGGCGACTGGTGGAATATCCAACTGGCCAGAAAGATGATGAGGAGGTTGGAGATGATAAGTGAGTATGCGATATTCTCGCGACTCCATTGACGCTCTGCTTTCAGCAGTTGTTCAAGCGAGAGTGCTTGCTTGTTGATTAATTCGTCGTTCTTAGTGAACTGCGCGTTGTCTTCTTCTTTATTTTTATCATTACCTACAGCAGTTGATTTCCCTTTTTCAAAATTAACATGAATGTCATAGACCTGATCCATGTCCGTATCCCATGTGATGTGGAGGGTGTTGACCATGAGTGTGAACAACAGACAAATGGCCACTAGCAGGGGGATTGGTGGGAAATAAGCACGATGTTTGCTGCGCAGGTAGTCATACATCAGGTAGCCTGGACGCCACAGGAGATGCCAGATGGTGAGGAATACATTGCGGTTGCCTATGCCCCAAAGATCCATCATGTTGAGAGCGACGGTCTTCCATGTGAACCGCTCTCGTCCGTACTGCAAACCACACTGGGGGCAATAGTTGCCGCTGTAGTGCTCATTGCAATAGGCACAGACGTGCTCCTCGTCACTCTTCTCAATGGGTGGCTGGTAATGCTGCTGCTTCCATTCAAGACGATGCCAAAGTTTGGTAAAGACATTCATTTAGCGTTGCTTAAACTTATAGGTGATGGTTCCCTGTTCGTTGTTGGCACCCGATGTGAATGTTGAATTGCGTGCTGCTTTTATAGCTGCACTTCGTAATGGAACTGAGGTTGTTGTTGTCCCGTTACCCCTGATTGATGCAGAGGTAACGTATCCTGCCGCATTCACATTAATAGCTACCACAACAGTACCTTCACTCGTTGGGTCGTCGTAAGATGGGGGTTCGAGGTATTTTGGTGACCTTCCTGCTACGTTTGCGGTACCTATACCTCCAGCACCTGAGACGGCTCCGCTGGTACTATTTCCTGTTGGGCTTCCTTGGTTGCCGTTTCCTGTGGTATTGCCACTGCTACCTTGGTTGCCACTTTTGCCAAAGGCTCCTGATACCTTGCTGTTGACAGCTGCCTTGCGTGCTTCTTCCTCTGCTGCTTTTTTACGGGCAGCTTCCTCGGCAGCCTTACGTGCAGCTTCTTCAGCCGCTTTCTTGCGTGCTGCTTCTTCTGCGGCTCGTTTCTTTGCAGCCTCTTCTGCTGCCTTCTTGCGGGCAGCTTCTTCTGCAGCTGCTTTCTTGGCGGCTTCCTCTGCAGCTTTCTTCTTGGCTGCCTCTTCCTCACGTTTCTTCCTTGCTTCCTCTGCAGCAATTGATTTCTCTTGCGTCTGCGTTATCTGAGGAGTAGGTGGGGGAGTTGGTTTGGAAGGCTGAGGTTTGATGTCGGTTGGTTCTGGCGCTTCTGGGATTTCCTCCACCTCCTCCACATCTGTTTCGGGTTCAGGGAGGTCTGTTTCCTCTTGCTCGGCAGGCAGGCTGTTGAGGTCTTCGCCTGCGGCATCCTCTACATTACCTAAGAGCACAGGTACACCATCCTCAAGCGTGTCAGGTTTTGCAACCTTGAGGGTGACAAACATCAGGATGAGGAGCAACAGGAGATGTACTGCTGCCGTCGTAATGGTTGAAATGACTCTACGTTTTTTGTCTTTACTCATCTTTCTGGCGGTCTGGTAGCGAGTACCATCTTGAAGTGGTTCTCATTTGCTACATTGAGTACTTCTACGATATGCTTGTAGGGTACGGATTCATCGGCATAGAGCGATACGAACATCTCTGTCGAATCGTTGGTGGCTTGTCCGATTACGTTGGGCAGTTCTTCGAGTGTAACAGCTTGTGCGTTTCCATTACCCACAGCGACATAGAGATTCAGGTCCTTGTCGATAGTGACATACGACTTGGCCTTTACCACCGACTGCTGTTTACTCTGAGGCAACAGCACCTTGATGGCATTGGGGGCAATCATCGTGCTGGTAATCATGAAGAAGATGAGCAGCAGGAAGATGATGTCCGTCATCGATGACATCGAAAAGGTCGGGGTTATCTTTGTTCTGCGTTTTAATGCCATAGCCTTATTCGTTCATTAAGTCCATGAATGACAGTGATTCGCGTTCGATTTCGTTGACTACGCCATCGACTTTCGATACGAGGTAATTGTAGGCAAAGAGGGCGATGATACCAACGATGAGACCTCCTACGGTGGTCACCATTGCCTGATAAATGCCGCTCGACAGCATGCTGATATCAAGGTTACCGCCTGAATTGGACATCTGCCAGAAGGCTTCCACCATACCAATCACAGTACCAAGGAATCCAATCATAGGTGCACCAGCTGCGATAGTAGCCAGAACTGGCAGACGTTTCTCCAACTGTGCGACTTCCAGGTTGCCTGTGTTCTCGATGGCTGCCTGGATTTCAGGAGCAGGACGTCCGATGCGGCTGATGCCACGCTCGATGATGCGTGAGGTTGTTGTGTTGGTCACGCGGCAGTAATTGATGGCACTGCGTGCATCGTTGTTTTTGATGTAGTCACGAATGCGGTCCATAAAGAGTTTGTCCACCTTGCCTGCATTGCGGATGGCAATGAAGCGGTCGGTAAAGATATAGACAGCGATGATTGAAAGGATGGCCAGCACAATCATGATCCATCCACCTTGTTTTGCGAGTTCAAGGATACTTAATTCTTGCATAGTTCTTTGTATTGTTTGATAGTTTCTTTTAATCCTAAATAAAGTGCATCGCAGATGAGCGCGTGTCCGATACTGACTTCGTCAGTGAAAGGTATCTGCTTGAGGTAGTAGCCGAGGTTCTGGAGGCTTAGGTCGTGTCCAGCATTCAATCCCAATCCACATTCGCGTGCTTGATTGGCAGCTTCGATAAATGGGCGGATGGCTACTTCGCGGTTGCGGTGATAGTAGGTGGCATACGGCTCAGTGTACAGTTCCACACGGTCAGCACCTATACGTGCTGCATATTCCACCATCTCAGGATTGGCATCGACAAAGATGGACACGCGGATGTTTTTCTCTTTGAACTCTGCCACGATATCTGTGAGCAGTTCAAGGTTCATCTTGGTGTTCCAACCGTGGTTTGAAGTAATCTGAGCAGGTGCATCTGGCACAAGTGTCACCTGAGTGGGGCATACCGAGGTCACCAAGTCGATGAAGCTACGCTGGGGATAACCCTCGATGTTGAATTCCGTTTTCAGGATGGGTTTCAGGTCGCGCACATCCTGATAGCGAATATGTCGTTCGTCAGGTCGGGGATGTACCGTGATTCCATCGGCTCCGAAGCGTTCGCAGTCGAGTGCCACTTTGCAAACATCGGGATTATTTCCGCCTCTCGCATTTCGAATTGTCGCCACTTTATTGATATTTACACTTAATTTTGTCATGTTTACACCGTTTTTTGCTTACAATGTTTTGTTTATTTCGTATATTTGCACGCAAAATTAGCGAAAATAATTGTAGTATGTACGGTTGTTAAGATTATTTTAGATAAAAAAGGTGAAAATAGTGTATGCAACAGGGAAAATTTAAGATAGCGTTATTCGGAAACATCTATCAGGAACGAAAATCTGTAGCTGTACAGAAGTTCTTTGCATTGGCTTCAGAGATGAAAGTTGAACTGCTGATTCCTGCTTCGTTTTATGCTTTCCTGACAGACAATTTGCAGATTATTGTGCCTCAATGTCGTATTATTGACGATACACATGGTGAAACGTTCGATGCCGATATCGTAGTGTGCATGGGTGGCGATGGTACATTCCTCGATGTGGCCAGCAAGGTGGGTGCCCGTCAGATACCTATCGTGGGTGTCAACACAGGACGTCTGGGCTTCCTTGCCAACTTCTCACCCGATGAATTGGAGCAGGTCATGAAGCGTTTGGTCAAAGGTCAGTATGAGGTTGCAAATCATAGTGTCATCGAACTCACATGCGACGAACAACAGCTCGAAGGTTATCCTTATGCACTCAACGAGATAGCTATCTTGAAACACGACATCTCAGCGATGATATCCATCCATACATCCGTCAATGGCGAGTACCTCACTACCTATCAGGCCGATGGACTTATTATCGGCACTCCAACGGGTTCTACGGCTTATTCGCTCAGTGTGGGCGGCCCTATCATCACCCCTTGTCTCGACACCATTTCGCTCACAGCAGTAGCACCTCATAGCCTGAATATGCGCCCCATTCTGGTGGACGACAAATCCGTCATCGACCTGTGTGTCGAAAGCCGTAGCGGCAGTTTTCTTGTCTCGCTCGACGGACGTAGCCACAGCTATCGTGACAACATTCACCTGCATATTCGCAAAGCTCCCTATTGCGTCCGTGTAGTCACCAATCCTGAACATACCTTCCTATCGACTTTACGGCAGAAAATGATGTGGGGAACAGATAACAGAAAGTAAAGATTTCATCTTTTTTTGTGCTTTTAGGCAATAAATAACGAGTTATTACGTTATTATGTATAATAAAGCAAGAAACGATGATAGATTTTGTAAAAGGAAAGATAGACGAGCTGACCCCTGCTACTGCAGTGATAGAGTGCGCTGGTGGTGTGGGTTATGCTTTAAATATATCGCTGAATACTTACTCAGCCATTCAGGGTAAGCCAGATGCTAAACTATATGTGTATGAGGCAATCCGCGAGGATGCGTGGGTGCTGTTTGGTTTTGCCAGTAAGGCAGAGCGTGAGTTGTTCCTGTTGCTTCTTACCGTCTCGGGTGTGGGTGGCAACACGGCTCGTATGGTGCTCTCTTCGTTCTCGGTACCGGAATTGGCTACTATCATCACAGAGGGTAACGACCGCTTATTGGCTACAGTGAAAGGATTGGGCAGGAAGACTGCTCAGAAGATAATTCTGGAGTTGAAGGATAAGGTGGTATCATTGGGCGTGGCTCCCGCAGACACTCCCAAAGGTGGAGAACAGACAATGCCTTTCAATAAGGAAGTACACGACGAAGCAGTGGAGGCACTCAAGATGTTGGGATTCCCACCAGCTCCGACGAGTAAGGTGGTGAAGAGCATCTTGACGGACGATCCGGATGCTCCGATAGAGAAGGTGATAAAGTTGGCATTGAAGATGCTGTAACCTAAATGAACTAACGACTTGAAGACAAAAAATAAAATATCAGCAACAATCAGTGTATGGCTCATCGTATTTGCGATGGGCTTTGCTGCTGTTTACAGTAGTGCCGGAATTCATGAGCTTAGAAGTGCAGAGGATAGTCAGCTGACGAGCCATGAAACCTTGTCTGATGTACCTGCTGATACGCTTCCTCGTGTGAAAGTGAAGAAGACCGACAACCCGATGGGTGAGCAACAGGTGGAGACTTCATTGGACTTGGCAGACCCTGAGAACCTGAAGTATGATGTTGGTGAGTATGATGAGAAGAGTGGATATTACAAGGTGGGTACGAAGTTGGGTGATAACTTCCTGAGTGCACCTACGCTGATGACTCCTGAGGAGTATGCAACCTGGAACACGCGTAAGTTGCTGAATGACTACTTCAAGATGCGAAACGACTCTCTGTTCGTACACAAAGGCAAGGAAAAGTTCGACTTTACAGACATGCATTTCGACCTTGGCCCTGCAGAGAAGATTTTCGGTCCTGGTGGTGTGAGAATCCGTACGAATGGTAGTGCAGGATTGAAGGCGGGTATCAACTATAAGTTTACTGATAATCCGACAATATCGGAACGCAATCGTAAGACAACCAATTTCGATTTCGACGAGGAAGTGAAGTTGGATGTGACAGCGAGCATTGGTGACAAGATGAATTTCAGTCTGGGTTATGGTACAGATGCTACATTCAACTATGATGCGAGGAAACTGAAACTGACTTATGAAGGCAAGGAGGACGAAATCATCAAACTGTTGGAAGGTGGTAATGTGTCCTTCCCTTCAAACAATTCATTGGTACGTGGCGCACAGGCTTTGTTTGGTATCCGTACAGATATGCAGTTTGGTAAGTTGAATCTGCAAACTGTGATTTCACAGAAGAAGTCGCAATCGTCAGCCGTAGGATCACGTGGAGGTGTGCAGCTCGATACGTTCATGATCGAAGCCAGCAACTACGACGAAAACATGCACTTCTTCCTTGCTCAGTATTTCCGTGATAATTACAACAAAGCTTGCTCTACATTGCCAACCATCACATCGGGTGTGACAATCAACCGTGTGGAGATATGGGTGACGAATACATCGGGTATCACGGAGAATACACGTAATATCATCGGATTTGTTGACTTGGCGGAACGTAACAAAATCAGCAATCCGCTGTGGCAAGGTGTAGGCTCACAGTTGCCTCAGAACAATGCAAATACTTTGTACTCCGAAATTGTAAACAACTATCCGCAAGCCCGCTATGTAGATCAATCGAGTGCTGTGTTGAACGAACTGATGGTGGGAGGTGTGGATTATGAAAAGGTGGAAAATGCACGAATGCTGCAGCCGTCGGAATATACGTTGAACAAGCACCTGGGTTATGTGTCGCTTAACACCAAGAAAAATACGAACAGTGTGCTCGCCATCGCATTCGAATATACCTATGGAGGTCAGACCTATCAGGTAGGTGAATTCTCCTCAGATATCAAGGATAATGACCAGTCTCTGTATGTGAAGCTGCTGAAGAACACCAGCAACTCGCCAAAGATGGGTAACTGGGACTTGATGATGAAGAATGTGTATTCGTTGAGGACGCAGTCGATGCAGCGTGACAAATTCAAACTTGATATCAAATACCTCAGCGATACGACAGGTGTGATGCTCTCGTATATCCCAGAAGGGGATTTCAAGCAAACGACACTTTTAAGGATGATGAACTTGGATCGCTTGGACGAGAATATGAAAACGAATCCAAATGGTAAGTTCGATTTTATCGACGGCTATACGGTCAACACTCAATATGCGAAGATTATCTTCCCTGTAGTAGAGCCATTTGGTGATTGGTTGAGAGAGCAGTTGGCCGATGATGCGTTGGCTGACATGTATTGCTATGATGAACTCTACGACTCCACCAAGACGATAGCGCAGCAGATTGCTGAGAAGAATAAATTCACGATGCTGGGTGAGTATAAAGGTTCGTCGGCGAATGTGATAGATTTGAAAGCTACGAACATTCCAAAACATTCGGTAGTTGTGACGGCGGGAGGTGTGACGTTGGTAGAGAATACTGATTATACGGTTGACTATACAGATGGATATGTGGAGATCATCAACCAAAGCATCATCGATGCTGGAACCAACGTGCAGGTAAGCTTGGAAAGTCAGTCGGGTTACGATATGTTACGAAAGACGATGTTGGGTGTGAACTGGAACTACGACTTCTCGAGGAACCTGCAATTTGGCGGTACATGGATGAAACTATCGGAGCAGCCGTTGACCAATAAGGTGACGATGGGAACTGAACCATTGAACAACATGATTTGGGGATTGAACATCAACTGGAAACAAAACAGTCAATGGCTCACGAACCTTATTGATAAGATACCGTTCATTGAAGTCAGTCAGCCTTCGAGCATCAACTTCACCGGAGAGTTTGCCCAACTGATAGCTGGTCAGGTGAAGGGTGTACAGGCGAATGCATCGTATCTCGACGACTTCGAAGCGACGAAGCAGGAGAACAACCAAGGTACTCCTACAGCATGGATGCTGAGCTCGACACCTTCAGTGTTGGAATATGGTACTTTGAGTAATGACGTGAAGAACGGTTACAACCGTGCACGACTGGCATGGTACACCATCGACCCACTGTTTACCCGTCGTAGTTCGTCGCTGACTCCAGGACACATCAAGAGCGACCTCGACCAGCTGTCGAACCACTATGTGCGTGAGGTATTCGTGCGTGAGGTGTATCCGAATAAGGATGTGAACCAAGGTGAAGCCAACACCATTTCAGTGTTCGATGTGGCTTACTATCCAAACGAGCGAGGCCCGTATAACCTTGATACCGATGTCGATGTAAACGGTCATTTGAATAACCCACGCAAGCGTTGGGGCGGTATGACTCGCAAGATTGATGCCGCTTATAGTAACTTTGAATCAAGAAATATCCAGTATGTGGAATTCTGGTTGCTCGACCCATTCATCTATACCAAAAGCCGGAATGACGGCAAGCACTATGGCGGTGACTTCTATCTGAACTTGGGTGAGGTGAGCGAGGATGTGCTGAAGGATGGAAAGAAATACTACGAGAGCGGAATGTCGGTCAGCGGTGCTTCGTCGTATTACGAAACGGTTTGGGGTAAGGTACCGAACGAGAAGAGTGTGGTTTATTCGTTTAGCAATGAAAGTGGTGCCCGTCAGCGTCAGGATGTAGGTTTGGACGGTTTGACTTCTCAGGAAGAAAAAATATATGGCGCATACGCTGACTATCTGACTGCTATTCGCGGCAAGGTCAGTGCAGCTGTCTACGATTCCATTGCTGCCGATCCCGCAGGCGATGATTACCATTATTTCCGTGGTTCGGACTTTGATGAACAACGTACTTCGATTTTGGAGCGCTATAAACGGATAAACAGCCCTGAAGGTAACTCGCCAAACACAAGCGAGAGCAGTGAGTCGTATAGTACCGCGTATAAGACGACTCCTGATGTGGAGGATGCCAATCAAGATTATACGATGAATGAATACGAGAACTACTTCCAGTATAAGGTCAGCATGCGTCCTGAAGATATGGAGGTGGGTAAGAACTTCATCATCGATGAACGTAAGACCAACGTGAAGCTGCGTAACGGTAAGACAGAGGAAGCAACGTGGTATCAGTTCCGTATTCCGCTCGATGCCTACGAAAAGAAGGTGGGTAGTATCGGCGATATGAGCAGTATTCGCTTCATGCGTGTCTATCTTACTGATTTCGAAGAACCTATCGTGTTGCGATTTGCTTCGTTTGATTTGGTTGAAGGTGAGTGGCGCAGTTACTCTAAACCATTGTTTACAGGCAACAAGCCAAGTGTGAGCGGTACGGTACGTACCTCGGCTGTCAACATTGAGGAAAACAATGATAAGGCTCCTGTAAACTATGTGCTGCCTCCAGGTGTGACACGAGTTGTTGACCCTAACGAACCACAGCTGGCACAGGCGAATGAGCAGGCGTTAGCCATTACCGTGGAGAATCTGGCATCGGGCGATGCACGTGCGGTTTACAAGAATATCACGAAAGACTTGCGTAAGTACAAGCACATGCAGATGTTCGTCCATGCGAATGCGATGTTGGGCGACCAGCAGTTGCAGGACAATCAGATGAGTATGTTCATCCGATTGGGTAGTGACTACAAGAGCAACTACTACGAATATGAGATTCCGCTGGTATTGACACCAGAAGGACATTACGATACCTATACCACCAAGGGTTGTGAAGCTGTATGGCCAGCCGAGAATATGCTCGACATCGACTTTGAAACTCTTACTGCTGTAAAGCATGCCCGCAATCAGGCGAAAGCAGCAGGAAACGCCACTTATACTCAGTTATATTATGAGTACGACCCTAACAATCCGAACAACAAGATCAGTGTGATGGGTAATCCATCGTTGGGTGAGGTGAAGACTATGATGATTGGTGTGAGAAACAACGGCCGTTCGACAGGTTCTGTCGAAGTGTGGGTGAATGAGTTGCGTCTGCAGGATTATAACAACGACGGAGGTATTGCAGCTCAAGGAAACTTGAGTGTGCAGTTGTCCGACCTTGGTAGTGTCAATATGACAGGACACATGGAGACAGCAGGATTCGGCGGATTGGAAGAGGGAGTGTCTACACGTCGTGACGACAACCTTTACGAGTGGGCCATTACCACCAACTTTAACTTGGGTAAGTTCTTCCCTGAGAAGTGGAAGATGAATCTGCCGTTCTACTATTCATATTCTTGGCAAAAGATTGCTCCAAAGTATAATCCGTTCGATACCGATATGTTGTTGACGGATGCCCTTGATGAATGTGAGACGAAAGCTGAGCGTGACTCATTGAGCAGTTTGACAGAATCGGTTGTAAGGAACAAGAACCTCTCGTTGAGCAACTGGAAATCGACCTATTCGAGTCGGGTTCCGATGCCGTTCGATCCATCGAACTTCGCTTTCAGCTATTCATACAGCCAGCGATACAAGACAGGTCAGACGATTGTGTATGAGAACGATGAGAACTGGCGATTTAACATGAGTTACAACTATTCGCCTAAGTACAAAACTTGGGAGCCGTTCAAGAACCTGAAGGGTACTTCAAAGTGGTTGGATATCATCAAGGCACAAAATCTGAACTATCTGCCACAGAGCTTCTCTTTCAATACCGACATTACACGTAACTACTACGAGTATCAGGAGCGTGACATCGACTACGACGTGAAACTCCCTCTCTCCTTCTCTGAGCAGTTCCTATGGAACCGTCAGCTCTCCCTGCGTTGGGATATCTTCAAGGCATTGACGATGCAATACACCTCCGCTACGCACGCAGAAATTGAGGAGCCATATACGGTCATCAACAAAGACCTTTATCCCGATGCCTACGATGCATGGAAAGACTCTGTGAAGACCAGTCTTGCCCATTTCGGACGTCCGCTGACCTACACCTCTTCATTCAATAGCTCGTATAAGGTGCCGCTCGATAAGATTCCTATACTGAGTTGGCTTGGCCTCGATGGCAGCTATTCCAGCAACTACGGATGGAATCGTGGTGCGGAGTTGGAAAACGGAACAAATCTGGGCCATACAGCTACGACCCAGCGTACCGTCAACATCAACGGTCGAATCAGTCTTGACGCGTTGTACAAGATGTGGAAGTTCTTAGACGATGCAGACAAACGTTTCTCGGGTAACAACACCCAGCGAACGACGACTGCGAGACGTACGACTACTAATCAAGCCAATAATAAGACTGATAATAAGAATGCAACGGGCAATAGTAGGACAACGAGTGCGCAGACAAGGGCTACGTCAACGAAGAAGAACTTCTCGAAAGAAGTGGCACTCAACGATTCTGCATATACCGATGTGGCACACGGGCAGAATTCGAAACGACTGATTGTCAAGGCAACAACGAAGGAAGGTAAGACCTACAATCTGAAATATAAGAAGGTAGATGAGAACACCATCCGCGTGAAGAACCGCGATACTATTCCTGTGAAGATTACCGTCACAGCCAAAGAGCCATTGGATGATAAAGGTTGGTATAAGACCTTGCAGACAGTTGCTCGTGGTTTGATGATGGTACGTAATATCAACTTCACCTATCGTAATACATACTCGATGACGCTGCCTGGTTTGAGGAACGAAATCGGTGATGCATTCGGACAGAAGTCTGTCAATGGTGTCTTGTCGCCAGGTCTTGGTTTTGCATTTGGTGCGATAGATGATAGCTTCGTTGATAAGGCTGTGAGAAACGGATGGTTGTTGGACAACGACTCGAACATCACCACCCCAGTATCGACCAATGCTACTGAAGACCTGCAGATACGAGCCACGCTGGAGCCGATTCGCGAGTTGAAGATCGACCTGAGTGCCAGCCGTAACGTAAACAAATCACGTAGTGTACAGTTCATGTATGTAGGTATGCCTACCACCCATAGCGGTAGTTTCAACATGACCATCATCTCTGCCAAGAGTGCCTTCTCTGGTAATGGAAACATCGGCAACAACTACAACTCAGAGCCGTTCAACGAGTTTATGCGCAACCTTGATGTTGTCAAGGCACGCTTGGAGCAGAAGTATCAGGGTGTGAACTATCCGGTAGGTTCAGGTGCGATGTTCGAAGGCAAGCCTTATAATGCAGCAAACGGAGGCGTCGATAAGTACTCAGCCGATGTGATGATTCCTGCTTTCCTGGCGGCCTATACAGGTACGAAAGCCTCCAGTTGCAGCCTTGACCTCTTCCCGTCTATGCTGAAGATGTTGCCCAACTGGTCGTTCACCTATTCAGGACTTTCCAAACTCGGATGGTTTGCCCGCCGATTCAAGAGTGTGAATATTAATCACGCCTACAAGAGCGTGTATGCCGTAGGTGCTTACAACTCCTACACTAACTACATGGGTGTGATGAACGATATGGGATTCGTGCTCGATGTTACATCGGGCAATCCTATCCCAAGCAGCATGTTCAACATCAGTACTGTGTCAATCAACGAGTCGTTCGCTCCATTGCTGGGTCTCGATGTGACCTTCAACAGCGGCTTTAATACCAAGCTCGAGTTCAGGAAGAACCGTACGTTGAACCTCAGTCTTACTTCTGTGGCGCTGACGGAGAACTACTCAAACGATATCGTCTTAGGCTTCAACTTCAAGCTGAAAGACCTGAACCTCTTCGGAGCGAAACGTATTCAGTCGGGTGAGCCGAAAAAGAAGAAGAACTCGAAGAAGACTGACAATCAAGATAATAAGCCTGCTACGACCACCACACGTGTGGGTGGTGTGAGTCATGACGTGAATTTCAGATTCGACTTCACCTATCGTATGCAGAATGCGTTGAACCGCAATATCCAGACACAGGTAGCAACGGCTACGAACGGAAGTACGGCATATAAAGTCTCTGTGACTGCCGACTATACCTTCAGCCGACTTCTTACCCTCAGCGGTTATCTCGACTGGCAGAAGAATGTGCCAATCGTTTCTGCTACCTCATACCCAACAACGACTGCCGACTTCGGCATCAGTTGTAAGTTTATGCTGACCCGATGATTGTCGAAACATACATAAAGAATCGCGACTGGGACGGCCTCTCGCATCATCTGGGTTCTGTCTCCAATGCAGAATTCCGCAGGTTGCAGACGGTGATGCGTGAAAAGGTGATGCCACATCTGGCGAACGAAACATTCTGGGAGACCTATCTCCATCTGCTTATGTTCCGTCGTCAGGCGTTCCTGCCTTGTGTGTTGGCAGCCGAGGGGTTGGCAAAGGCGGGAAGTCTCGATTTCGACTGTCAGGAAGCACGTGAGGTGGCAGCATGGATGCAAGCCAGCTCTCCCGAGTCGGTGGTGAAGGTCATTCGCATGATGGTACCTTTCCTGACATCTGTTCGGCAGATTGAGGGTTTGTTCCGCCTGTTTGAGTGGGATGACGAACGCGAATGTGCGCTCGTACTGGTGAAGGAATCCACCCCTTACGCCTACTACGTCCTGTTCAATGTGTTGCGTCGTGCAGCCGATAACCGTCAGTTGCTCGTGGCAGCGTGTCAGGCCATCATGAAGAAGAACGATGACATGTCGTTCAATATGGCGAGCCTGCTTAGAAGCTATTTTGATTTACATGAGATCAAGAGTACTTTCTCTTTGCAGATTGAACCTTACGAGTTGAGTTACATCGAACAATCATATGAAAATTTTGAACATATATTAAAAGGCAAACGACCCAAATTATGAAAAAACTATTAACAAGCATTTTGTTGGCGATAAGCATGCAGGCTTTTTCGCAAGAGTTCACACCTTATTATAAATACAGGGTGTACCTTACTGACAAGAATCAGTCAGAGTTTTCAATCCGTCATCCTGAGGAGTTCCTCTCGCAGAAAGCCATTGATCGACGCAATCGTCAAGGTATCAAAATCGATGAAACCGACCTGCCTGTTTGCGCCACCTACCTCAACCAGATACGTAATCAGGGAGTGAAGGTGATGCATACCAGTAAATGGAACAACACTGTCGTGGTGAGTTGTGTCGATACCACTGTGATGGCGCGTATTGCTCAGTTGCCATTCGTTTCAGGTACTCGCCGTGTGGCTCATTACACCAAGGCAGATCGTTTGCCTGGTCCTGAACGTAAGGAGCGAGTAAGCCAGGGATTTGGTCTGACGGCAGGGAGTACTTACGGCTCATTGGCATTCGATCAAATCAATCAGCTGAACGGTATCGCCCTGCATGGTGCAGGATTCCGTGGTCAGGGTATGACCATTGCTGTCATCGATGGCGGATTCTACAATGCAGATGTCATCCGTGGCTTTGAAAAAACGAGAATCCTGGGTACGAAAGACTTTACCAATCCTGCCGATGAATTCTATGCAACCGAGAGCCACGGCATGATGGTGCTCTCGTGCATGGGCGCTAATATCCCTAATTTCATGATAGGTACGGCTCCCGAAGCTGGCTTTTGGCTCATCCGTTCCGAGGACGGAGGTAGCGAGCAGTTGATTGAGGAAGACAACTGGTCGGCAGCCATCGAGTTTGCCGATAGTGTGGGCGTGGATGTCATCAACACTTCGCTTGGCTATTACGATTTCGACAACAAAGCAGATAACCTGGGTCATGAATCCCTTGACGGACATACCCATATTTGCTCAAATTCTGCTTCGATGGTCGCATCGAAGGGTATGATTCTCTGTTGTAGTGCAGGTAATGAGGGAAGTGGTAGGTGGAAGAAGATAACTGCTCCAGCCGATGCTTTCGATGTGCTTACCGTTGGTGCGGTTGACCCAAATGGCTCACGTGTAGCTTTCTCGTCACAGGGTAACACCGCTGACGGACGTATCAAACCCGATGTGATGGCTATTGGCATGCCATCGGCGGTCTATTCTACCAACGGCACCGTGACATATTCTGCCGGCACTTCGTTTGCTTCGCCTATCCTTTGTGGAATGGTGGCATGTCTGTGGCAGGCTCTGCCCAACCTCAACGCCTATCAGATCATGGACCTCGTGCGCAAGAGCAGTAACCATGCCGACCATCCCGATGAACTCTACGGATATGGCATCCCTGACTTCTTTAAGGCATATACGAAAGGATTGACATATTAGCCCCCTCTGACTCCCCCTCAAGGGGAGAAATGGGAGTAAAAAACGGAAGTTAATTCGCTGCGCTCATGGAAGTTAATAAGGAAGATTGGCTACAGGATGCATTCGCTTCTCAATTCCCTCCCTTTGAGGGGATGGTTAGGGAGAGGCTGGAAGCGGGGAGGGGGTCTTTATCCCTCTACGAACTCAACCTCCGTGTTCGTTCCGTCCTCGAGGAAACGCTCTCCGAACCCGTGTGGATTCAGGCAGAACTCAGCAGTGTGTCCACTCGCGGGCCTCATTGCTATCTCGAGTTTGTGCAGAAGGCAGAGAGTGGGAATACGTTCATTGCGAAGGCCAGGGGGCAGATCTGGGCCAGCAAGTGGGCGCTCATCCGTCCTTATTTCGAACAGACAACAGGTCAGCCGCTCAGTCCTGGCATGCAGGTCATGGTGCAGGTTGAGGTCACTTTCCACGAAATCTACGGCTATGCGCTCAATGTCATCGACATCAATCCTACCTATACCCTGGGTGATATTGCCCGTCGTCGGCAGGAAATCCTGCGACAGCTGGAGGAAGAAGGCATTATCGACCTCAACAAAGAACTGGAACTGCCTGTGCCCGTACAGCGCATCGCTGTCATCTCGGCGGAGGGTGCGGCAGGATGGGGCGACTTCCAGCACCAACTGCTGAATAACGAATATGGCTTGGCTTACCAAGTACAGCTCTTTACAGCCGTCATGCAAGGTGAGCGTGTGGAGCCGACCATCATTGCTGCCTTGAACCAGATTGCCGCAGAGCAGGACCGATGGGACGTGGTGGTCATCATCCGCGGAGGAGGTGCTACGTCCGACCTCACAGGCTTCGATACCCTTGCCTTGGCTGAGAATGTAGCCCAGTTCCCGCTTCCTGTCATCACAGGCATCGGCCATGAGCGCGATGATACGGTACTCGACCTCGTCAGCCATACCCGTGTGAAGACCCCTACGGCTGCTGCCGAATTTCTCATTCATCTGGGTGTGGAACAGCTTCTGCGTATCGATAACCTTCGAACTTCCATAACCGATGCAACTTTGCAGTTGTTGCATCAGCAGATGCGATTGGAGCGTATCACAGGACGTATTCCCTCGCTCTGGGAACTTTACAAGACCAACCACCTGCATCGGCTCGATACTGCGTTTGCCGACCTCCAGACACTTGTCCGTACCGTCCTCGACCGTCAGCGCCACCGACTTGAACTGGCCATTGCCCAACTCGATGCTGCCGATCCTGTCCGCATCTATCGCCTGGGATATAGTGTGGTACGCAAGGAAGGTCGTGCCGTGCGCGATGCCTCCACGCTCCGTCCTGACGATGAGGTCGTCATCACCATGGAACAAGGAACTGCAAAGGCAGTTGTGAAATAAATGAGGAGTTAACTCCAACTGAAACGATAACTTCTAATAGAATAATATGAATGGTGAATTATCCTACACCGAAGCAATGAAGCAGCTCGAAGAGATTTCGCGAAACATCTCTTCAGGTGAACTCGATGTCGACCAGCTCGCAGCCAAGTTGAAACAGGCGAAGGAACTGGTGGAATTCTGCAAGCAGAAGCTCCAGGCGGTCGAAGCCGATGTCAACCAGATACTGTCTGCCGAACAGTAGTGTTCGTTGTGACCGTGTACAATAAATTATTTTTCTCCATAATTAGAAAAATATATTTTTCTAACTACGCCGTAAATTCCGCTGAATTCTTACGGTTATATTGTAATGGCCTCTCGCTATGAGCGATGCGGCTCGATGATAAGAGTATCTCTCCCCCTCTCCCCTGGGGGAGTGCGAGGGGGAGAAAAACGTTCTTGACCCCCTCAGCCCAGAAGGGCTTTGTCCCCTGACGGAGATGACGGGGGGGGAAATTTTGTTACCCCTAGGTACTGCAAAGATACAACATTGAGAGTGCGGTCTACGAATTTTATACCAACTTTTTTACGTTAAATTGTCAATCTAATAATTTTTTTTAGCGTTGCACGTTGCAGTTGTTGCAGTTCAAAATAGGCTATTTCCTACCTTAAAAATACTTCTATATTTA